>QQUJ01000028.1 GCA_008501635.1 Pseudomonadota bacterium | reverse complement strand
TCCAGCAGATGACGAAAATTGAGAATCGTCGTCTCGTCGGGAACCGGCTCACGCCCAAGGTCAATGCCGGCGAAAAGACACATGGAGCGAGATTCATACAACGCTTCCTCGGCGCCTGGATCCGACAAGTTGAACCAGTGTTGGAGGAAGTAGATGCGCAACATCCGTTCCAGTTCAATGGGTGGGCGCCCGTTTCCCGCTTTGGGGTAGTGGGGTTCGATGAGCTCACAAAGCTGATCCCATGGAACCACAGCATCCATCTCCGAGAGAAACTTCTCTCGCCGGGTTGGTTTTCGAAATTGCTCAAATTCCCCCGCGGCAAACGTTTGCTGCTTCATCGTTTTCTACCGGTTCCAAATAATGCGTGTATTGTCGCAAACTTTGGGACTTAATCAGAGATGCCCTAATACTTGTTTCCGGGGTCTTGCTGGGGTGCAAAGCAATGCAAACTTCCGTCACCGCGGCATCCGTGTCGACTGTGTACTCACAGTGCATAGCAACCGTTCCTCCACCTAGTGTTGAAGTCTCTCCGGATTTATTTGCCATTAACGGTGTGGCAGTCACGCCAACATTGTCCAAGAAGCTGTTTATCAATGAACTGGGGAGGCCGTGCCGGGAGGAGAAAGGCACTCCCGGAACCCACACCAACGACGGCTATTTGTACGACCAATCATTCGGAGTACGTTTTTACACAAGGCCTGGAATGGATGGTGTTACCGAAATCTCCTTCTCGCTTAAAGAGACCCAAAGAAGCAACAGGTTTAACGGCAAGCTTCTGGTAATGGGGAAGGAATGAACCTCGACACTGTTCTGAGTATCCAGCGGGCCATACCTGAGATGGGCCTTGGCTATGACAGCAGCATCGATCCGAGAACGGCAAAGGTGTTTGGTTTTTATCAAGCCAGAATTGGCGAGTGGGAGTTCAATGTGCGCGCCGATGGTTCAAGTGGTGTGGTTGAAGGTATTTACATTACCTTCCAATCGATTATGTGTTCCGAGCAGCAAACCCAGGAATGTTTTGATCGCGAAAGCGGCAGATGGCGCGCACCGTGATGCGGTGCCAGCCTTCACGCCACGATACGCCGCGTTCCCTACGGTGCCGAGTAATCAGGACCGACTGAGTTAACGTCCTTTCTTGGATAGACCGGAAACAGAGAAACGTACCACCTTGCAGCGATGATTGGCGTGGCGATTCCAGACCATACATTTACGCCGCTAGTGAGAACTCTCAAGGCCCTGGTATCCCATAGTTAATGGTGGGTTTTATGATGGTGTGGGAATAATTCACCGCAGACGGCGTTCTCTCCAGGAAGCGCGCCGATTGTGCGACTACACTGAGCTGGACGTGTACCCCATTTCTTTTCCAGGTTGTTGCCAAAGGAGAAAACCCCATGTATCGAGGAGCTATTGCAGTGTTGACGGGCTTGCTGGCCCTGTCCGGATCGTTTCTGGCGAACGCAGCGGAGGAGCGGCCCATGGGCTTTTTCGTTACCAGTGCAGGCATGGGGAAAGGCGGGGATTTGGGCGGGCTCGCGGGGGCGGACGCCTACTGCCAGAAACTGGCGGCTGCCGCCGGTGCTGGCAGCCGGACCTGGCGGGCTTACCTCAGTACGGAGGAGGCGAACAAGCGTGGTGTTTCCGCCAGAGATCGGATCGGAAACGGACCCTGGTATAACGCTCATGGTGTTCTCATTGCGGCGAATCTGACAGACCTGCACCTCTACAACACGACCATCACCTTGGAGACGGCGCTGGATGAAAGAGGGCAGCGCATCAAGGGTCGTTACGACAAGCCGAACGAGCACGACATTCTGACCGGTACCCAGGACGATGGTACGGCCTATTTCCCCGACGAGCAGGATCACACCTGTAACAACTGGACCAGCAGCGACGAGGGCAGCGCACAGGTCGGCCATCATGACCGACATGGCGGTGGCAATACCTCCTGGACGTCGGCGCATCCCAGCCGTGGCTGCAGTCAGGAAGCGCTGGTGAGTACCGGAGGTGCCGGCAAGTTTTACTGTTTCGCCGCGGATTGAACAATTGATGCGCGCTTGCTGTTGTCGAGCAAACAACGCCCAAGGAATGCGGCGAGTAGCAACCCAATTCAGGTGTCTGTTTTCAGGGCCGGCCCCTGGTGCCGGCTGGATTGGCGGCGAGGAAGAGACGCCCGCGGGTTATCTGCTTGCAGTCTATGTTTTCAGCCTGGAGCAGCTGGGCCTTACGGCGGAGATCGATGAACTGTTCGTGGTGCCGTCGACGCGCGGTCGAGGCATTGGAGGGGAGCGGCTCGCTGCCACCGTCGCGGATACGCGGTGCGATCGGCCTACGAACTTCTCGATAAAACGCTGCGCAGCACCTGATTGAACTCTCGGGAAGCCGGGGTCCACTCGATCCAATGCGTGCAATCCCGGTAACGGGTCACCGGTTCCGGGGGTGTGGGATTCGTGCCCGGATCGTTGCGATGCAGGGCCGATGCGCGGGGATCCGATGCTAGACTAACGATCTGTTCCCGATTTCATCAGGAGTCTCCATGGCCGTTGTTACGCCCGATCCAGGCACCCGCTTGCCACAAGTCGGCACTACCATCTTCACCGTCATGTCGGCGCTGGCACACGAGCACGGCGCCATCAATCTTTCGCAGGGGTTTCCTGATTTCGACTGCCCTGCCGAGTTGCAGGCAGCGGTAACCCGGCACATGGCGGCGGGGCGCAATCAGTATGCGCCCATGGGCGGCGTACCCGCATTGAACGAGGCTATTGCCGCCAAGGTATCCACGCTTTATGGCCGGATCGTGGACCCAACGCGGGAAGTGACCGTGACGGCCGGTGCCACAGAAGCGATCTTCTGCGCGATCACATCACTGGTGCGCCCCGGCGATGAGGTGATCGTCTTCGACCCGGTCTACGACGCCTACGAACCGGCCATTGAACTGGCGGGCGGGCGTACCGTGCACATCCCCTTGTCGCCTCCCCAACACGCGGTCGATTGGCAGCGTGTTGGCGAAGCCTTGGGGCCCAGGACCCGCGCCATCATCCTCAACAGTCCCCACAACCCGACGGGTGCAACCGTGAGTCAGACGGATTTGGAGACTTTAACGGAGCTGCTGCGCGACAGCTCTGTCTTCGTTATCGCCGACGAGGTCTATGAACACATCGTCTTCGACGAATTGCCTCACGAGAGTCTCAACCGCTATCCGGAACTGGCGGCGCGCAGTCTCGTCGTTTCCTCCTTCGGCAAGACCTACCACGCCACCGGCTGGAAGATCGCTTACTGCGTTGCACCGCCACGGCTCACCGAGGAACTGCGCAAGGTGCACCAGTACGTCACTTTCAGCGTGGCGACGCCGCTGCAGTATGCCTACGCAGATTATCTTGGCGCACACCCCGAACACTACGCCGAATTGCCGCGTTTTTATCAGGCCAAGCGCGATCTTTTTTGCGAGTTGTTGGCAAGATCATGCTTTACCGTAATTCCGTCGGCAGGCACTTACTTTCAACTCGCCGACTACCGCGCGATTGCAGACAGCGACGACGTGGCGTTTACCCGCTGGTTGACCACTCACGTGGGCGTGGCAGCTATTCCGATATCGGTTTTCTATGAGACACCCGATCCGGATCAACGTCTGGTGCGTTTCTGTTTTGCCAAAACCGATAACACCCTGCAACAGGCTGCGGAGCGTTTATGCAAGATCTGACCCTTACCCTGGTACAAAGTAGTTTGAACTGGCACGATGCCGTGGCCAATCGCGAGATGTTCACCCAAAAACTGCAAATCATGGCAGGCACCACCGATCTTGTCGTGCTGCCCGAGATGTTCACCACTGGTTTTACAATGGATGCGCAGGCCTACGCGGAACCTGTGGATGGACCGAGTGTGGCGTGGATGGCGGAGCAGGCTGCGCACCTGGATGCGGTGGTAACGGGCAGTCTGATCGTCGAAGATCAGGGACGCTATTTCAACCGCCTGATCTGGATGCGGCCCGACGGTAGTTTCGAGCACTACGACAAGCGCCATCTGTTTCGCATGGCCGATGAGCACCTGCACTACACGGCGGGAGAACAGCGATTGATTGTCGAACTGGCGGGCTGGCGCATTTGTCCACTGGTCTGCTACGACCTGCGATTTCCGGTGTGGTGCAGAAATCGGGACGACTTTGATCTGCTAGTCTTTGTCGCCAACTGGCCCAAGCGGCGCGGTCATCACTGGTGCAGTCTGCTGCCCGCGCGCGCTATCGAAAACCTTTCCTGTGTCGCCGCCGTCAATCGCGTGGGGAAGGACGGAAACGGGATCGACTACGCAGGCGACAGCATGGCGATCGATGCCCAGGGCCGCACCCTCGCGCATCTTGCGCATGTGGAGGCGATACAGACGGTACGTTTCCCGGCCCAGGATCTCGTTGCGTATCGCGAGCGGTTTCCAGCCAATAGGGATGCCGACGATTTCGCGCTGATCGAGAGGCAGTGATTCAGCGTACGGAGTCGATACGGCGCAACTTGTCCAGTCGGGGCAGGCGGTAGTAGCGGCGAAGTTCACGCAACATCCCTTCCGGCTGGTGTGTGCGCAAGAAGCGTTCCTGGAGATGCATGCAGTAGCGGTCCGCATAGTGATTCGCGGTCCGGTAACGCCGCTGCTCTTCTGCGTCCAGTTCGTGGGAAAACGCGACGGTTTTGAACAGCCGTCGATGCAGATGCCGGTGGACTACGGGATCGCAGGCATGATCTGCGAGCAGCACCGCAGTGATGTACTTGTCGATCTCCGCCTGCAGTTCGAGTTCAAATAGCGAGACACTGCGATCGTAGGTGGCATTCCATACCAGGTAGACGAAATGGCTGATGCCTTCGAGGGCGATGCAGAAATCCGCGAGATTCGTTTCATCGAGTACTTTGGTTGGGTTACGCGCAACCAGGCGTTCGATGATCTCCTGAGAAATGTAGAGCGAAAGCTCAAGGCAAGCATCCTCCTGGCGAACGAGTAGGTGCTCCTGGCGAAGACAACCATTATCTCGGCCCGCAAGACAGTTGGCGAGTATCGGGTCGGTGATCAGGTAGTCCGTGACCGCATGCGGAACATCAACCTCATAAATCTGCTGAAGATGCTGCTGCAGCCGTTGCAGGGGCATGGCCGCGGCTTCTCAGTGGCGAAGGCGAGGATTGGCGGCCGCGACCGGTTCGATGCCCAATGCCCTCAATCGTCGCGCGGCGCGGGGACTCCCGGTTCTTGCCCAGATCTCATAAGTACGCAGGATATTGAGGTGATTCCGGTTGTTTGACGACTCGTTGATTTCGCTCAGCACATCCACAAAACTTACAAAATTCCGGGAAAGCTCGGAAAATATCTGAGCAAACACGACACGGCGCTCGTTATCCGCCAGATAACCGTAGGCATTGCCGCCCATTGCGATGTAGTAATCGACATCCACCAGTTTGCGTTCCAGGCTGTCGGCGAACAGACCGGAGATAAAGAGCGCGACATCGCCCAACTGTTGCAGCACTCGGTGGCGGTTGGAGCGCGAAGAGAGGCTTATCGCTTCGGCGTAGTACAGAGCGAGCGGTCTGATGTGCAAGCCATCTTCACTCTCTTCAAATAGTTTGTCGCTGTGGAGGAAGTTGCTCAACAAGCGCACAAGATAACCGATGGTTTCGTCTTCTACTCGGAGTTTGTTATTGTCGAGAGCGGTCTGGAGCGATTGGTGGAAGTAGGACTGAATGTTCGTGGTGGTCAGCAAGTCACGGCTATTGTCCTGGTTCACAAGTTTCCTCCAGTCGCATAAAAGAGGTTAAACGAACACTGTGCCATTACCGTTAAGTATAGTGATATCTGCGTGGATGCAAACTCCAGGCAGCGGGTAAAGGGGTGTAATTAGCAACGCTCTGACATGGCTGCTAATAAATGTTGTGCGCTTGGATGGACAACAGTGGGTGCAGCTTGAGGCTAGTTGGTGTGTGTTTCTGCGGGCGCCTGTCCGACACCCATGAGGTGGTGAAGATAACGCGCGCCCTTGGCGGACTGCTCCGCCATGCGTCGCGTGCGGCTGATGTACTCAAGATGTTCCGCCATATCCGGGATTGGGAACTGTCCCGTGGCGCCTGCCTCCAGATAGGCGGCTTTCAGCGCCTGATAGCGCTGTTGCAACTCGTCGAGATCCAGTTCCATCGCTTCTGCTGTATAGCCGTCGCGTTTGGGATCGGCCTTGGATAACAGGTCCTTGGTTTTGGCGATGAAAGTCGCATGCTGTTCAGCGAGGCGCTCGGGCAGCCGACGGGAAAGCCGCAGGGTCTCGGTGCCGACATCAACCGCGAGATCGGACAATGCCGTGTAGTAGCGTGCGGTGCGCAACGAGCTCGGCAGAATCTCAACCGTACTACTGGGCAGGCTGCCCCGCTCCAGGTGGGCGGTGAAATTACCGATTTCATTGGCGAGTTGAAATACGATGTGACGCTCTTTTTGCAGACGGTCGGTGGAAACCAAATCGGCGTTGAGGGCGGCGTGCGCCGTCGCGCGGGCCATCTGGCCCATGCGTGCCACTTCAAGGGCCAAGGCCTCAATAGCAAGTTCCGGAGATACGACTATCGTCTTGTCAAGATATTTTGGGCGTGCCGCCACCTCCTCTTCGCTGCGGAAACGACGCGCAAGAAAAACCGCAAGGTGTGGCGTCAAAGGCCACATCAATGCGACGCCCAATAAGTTGAAAACGGTATGAAAGAGGGCAAGAGCGACGGCGGGGCTGTCCTCAAGCGCCAGTACCCGACTGGTAACCGCCACTCCCCATAGCAGCACCGGCAGCAGCAACAGCGCCACCGCGCCGGTGAGCGCGTTGAAGAAAATATGCGCCATTGCCACTCGCTTGGCGTTGGATGTCGCGCCGATGACCGCCAGTGCCGCAGTAGAGGTTGTGCCGATGTTGGCGCCGATGACCATACTGGCGGCAGCGGCCAATGGAATGACGCCGCTGTTGGCCGCGGTGAGCGTAATAGCGATGGCTGCACCAGAGGCTTGCATGAGCAAGGTCATCACAAAACCGATACTCACAAACAGGAGGGTGCTCATGAATCCATCGGCTGCAAGGTCATGGAACTGGATGCCTGTGGCCAGTCCTTCGAAAGCATCCTTAAGCACTTGGATGCCGAGAAAGAAGAGTCCGAAACCCGCCAGCGCCTCGCCGATCGCGCCAGTGCGCCGCGTTCCACCAACCAGGCGCATGATCACGCCAGCGCCGATGATGGGCAGGGCGAAGAGTTCCAGTTTGACCTTGAAGCCAACGGCGGCAACCAGCCATCCGATCGCGGTCGTGCCGATATTGGCGCCATACACCACGCCCAACGCGTGGGTGAGGCTGAGAAGGCCGGAATTGACGAAACCGATGGTCGCAGCGGTCACCGCGCTCGAGGACTGGACGATGGCGGTGATCAGCACCCCCGCGGCAATGCCACGTGCGGGTGTGCGCGTCCACACGCCGAGCATCTCGCGCAGCGCCGAGCCCGCCGCCAGGCGCAGGCCGTCGGTAATCATGCGGATAGCGAGCAGGAACAGCCCCAGTCCGCCCAACAGTGAACCGATGGTCAGCAGCATAGAATCCACGAGATGCAACGCGTACCCGTTACGCACACGAGTGACCGTGAACGACGGTCACTGGCATCAGTGTAACGAATTGCTCGCGGAGTTCGGAATCGCTATCGGGCGAGAGCGGGGGTGGTGAATTTGCCGCGCACGATGGCGCTCACCGTATTGAGGACGAACAGAACCAGCGCCACTGCATTGGCCATGCCGCCCAGGCGGCGCCACTCGTCGAGTCCCATAAGATCGCCTGTCAGGCGCAGCGCCAGTGAGATGTGCAATACCAGCAATGGTACGTAGAAGAGTGGGTGATAGGGCACCCGCAACTGCGTTACCGCGGGAAAGATGATGGGTGCATGGCCAAAGACCATGGCGAAGACGAAGCCGACGAACAGACTGTGCAGGGCCGCATCGTACATCGGGCCTGCCCCCAGGTGGGTGGCGGGATGGAGGAGCAATAGGCCGGCGATGGCAAGCCAGGCGTACCCTGACAGCAGGCAAACGGCGATAAAGCGGGTCAGCCCCTGCTGGCGAACGGTGCGGCGCGCCACGTCCTGTTTCAATAGCCAGGCAGCGAAAGCGAGAAAACTTGCGCCCACGACGGGCCACGCGAGATCGGTCGCCACCAGGGTCATGGTGGTTCCGGTCATCAGTAACAGCGTCAGACCGCCAAACAGGCGGGTGGCCAATGGGGAAGGGGGCAGAAAACGCGAAAGTTCCAGCCGCTCACCGGCGATGGTGAGCACCAGGAAGGCCATCCACCAGGGCACGACAAAGAGCAACGCCCAGCCGCCGCTCCAGAGGAGATTGCCCACTCCCCAGCATGCGGCGCCCAAGGCCAGGATCAGGGTATGGAAGGCGGGTTGCCGCCGGTAGGCGGCGAGGGTCGCTACCAACAGCACGATGGCGCCGCCACTCATCAGGAGGGCGCCTGGCAGAGGTGAGATGCCTGCCAGTAGCAGCAGGCCTCCCGTGCCGTTGAGCAGCGGGCCCGCATAGGCCCAGCGCTGACCCAGTGCGACAGCACGTTCCAGGCCGATCACGGTGCCGAAAAAGCCCGACACCATCAGCGGACCATGCAGCAGCATCACCGAAGGGGAGGGCAACGGAACCGACCAACCCATGCGTGACAGCCCGGCCAGAATGCCCAGACCGAGCGCAACGAACCCCAGTGCAAGGAGGGGGAAGCGAAGGGCAGGTTTTAAATCACGCTGAATCCAGTCGGTCGATCCCATTGCCATAAACCGTGTGTT
Organism: Pseudomonadota bacterium; assembly: GCA_008501635.1. Lineage (NCBI taxonomy): Bacteria > Pseudomonadati > Pseudomonadota > Pseudomonadota bacterium. The sequence goes on along the minus strand of QQUJ01000028.1, from coordinate 21,432 downwards.
TGCTAAGCGGTTTTACCGATACGAACCTGCCAGACCTCAGGGCCCTGTTTTTCGTAGGTCCAGCTGTAGGTGTCGGGCATCTCCGCCTGGAACTGGTACTGCAGGGGTTTGGGGTCGTGGTCGTTGACCAGCACGAAGTGATCGCCGGGCGCGAGGGCGCCAAAGGTCTGGAAGATCAGCGAGTGACGGAAACGTGGCTCAATAGTACGAACATCAATGATCTTGGGTTCAGCGGTGCTCATGAGAATGACTCCTGAAGGTGGATTGCGCCCTTACCAGCCAAAGGTGGTTTTTGCCCCCTCCGACATCAGCCCTGGATGCCAGGGCGGATCCCAGACCAGGTGGACCTGGATGTCCTCCATGTCGGGTGCCAGGGCGCGTAACGTGTGGCGGACCGAATCGGTAATGTAAGTGCTCATCGGGCAGGCGGGTGTGGTCATGGTCATCACCACGTAGATGTGGTCTTCCGTCACCTCGATCCCGTAAACCAGCCCCAGATCGACGATATTCATCCCCACTTCGGGGTCCACCACCGCTCTCAGGGCATCCTGCACCTGCTCTTCGGAGAGATTCGAAACACTCATCGCGACATTCCGGAACCAGCCTTCTTAAAGATGTATCTAATGTACAGCTTTTTTATAGCACGGGGATTTGCCATAATCAATATGCAAAATACATCTTTAATGCACACGTTGCCGTCTACCTGCCATGCGCCTCACCGTATTCTCTGACTATACACTGCGCGTACTGATCTATCTCGGTCTGCGCCGCGATCGGTTGTGCACCATAGCGGAGATCGCGGAGGCCTATGCCATCTCCCGTAATCACCTCATGAAAGTGGTCCACAATCTGGGCCTGTGCGGAGAGATTGAAACCGTCCGCGGCAAGGGTGGGGGCATCCGCCTGGCGCGTGAGCCCTCCGCTATCAACGTCGGCGCGGTGGTACGCGCGGCCGAGCATGACGCCCCGCTGGTCGAGTGCTTCGACCCCGCAAACAGCTGTTGCCGCATCGAAGCGGCCTGTCTGCTGAAGGGGGTGTTCGGCAAGGCAATCCAGGCCTTTTACACGGTTCTCGATCAGTACACCCTGGCCGATCTGCTGAGAACCGAGCAGCATATGGCGGATCTGTTGGAGGTGACGAAACCCGCCGCACCGCCCCTTAACTAGCAGCCTTCTCCTCCCGGTCGGTGAACGGGAGCCCCCATACCTCGGCAACCACCTCCAGCAGCGCCGTCAGTTGCGGATCGTTTACCCGGTTTTTCAGATAGGCCAGACGCAGCGGAACGGTCGGCAGCTCGACGGGCAAGGCGAAGGCGTAGCCTTCCTGCTCCGCCTTTTGAATCTCGTCTGCGCGCATGATGGCCAGACCGACACCCGCCTTGACCAGCGAGCGCAGTGCCTCTTCGTTATCGGAGACGATGGTCTGCGGCGGCCGGCAGCAACTGTGTTCGTCGAGCACCGTCTTGGCGGCGGTGAAAAAGGGGCAATCGGGGGCGGTGTAGATCCACGGCATATGGACGATGTCTTTCATCGTGGCCCCCGCGACGCGTTCTTCCCACCCGGCGGGTGCAGCAATGCGCAGCGGTGTCTGCGCCAGCTCCAGGCAAGCCAGATTCGTGGCGTCGAGATCGCCGAACACAAACCCCGCATCCAGTTTGGCGGCACGAATATCGGGGACGTTCGTCTGGCTCGCGCCCGACAACAGGTGCACTTCAAGTTGGGGATAACGGCTGGAGACCAATTGGTGAGTTTGCGCAATCCGCAGATACTCGGCATCGGCATTGAGGCCGACACGCACCGTGCCCAGCAGCTCGTTCTGCAGTGATTTGGCCTGTTGGAGAAAATCGCCCGATGCATCAAGCGCCGCGCGGGCCTTTGGGAGCAGGCGCATGCCTTCGCTGGTCAATTGCATTCCGCGTGGCGTGCGCGCGAACAAGGTCAAGCCGAGCTCTTCCTCAAGGGCTTTGATATGGGCGCTGATCGCCGGTTGGCTGGTGTAGAGGCGCTCCGCGGCGCGGGTCAGGTGTCCCTCTTCGGCCACGGTGACAAAGGTACGTAGAACCTATCTCGATATCCTCCGCGAGCTGTGTTGAGCCCCAGAGGTGCGCTGGGTAGGCCCGAAGGCGCAGCCAATAGCAACCGCTATTGGCAAGTCGAGAACACCGCCAGCGCACCTCTGGGGCCAACCCGAAGGGCCGGGCGCTCGTGGCTCCAGCGCGGTGTTGCGGCTCGCTCATTGGGAATGACCCAACCACGCTCGCCGCGCCTGGCGCTCGAACCACGAGCGACCGGCACAGCTCGCGGAGGATATCGAGATAGGTTCTAGATGATAGAGCTCCATGGCGGTCTCTCCTGTGCCGGAAACCACGCTTCAAGTAGACACCAGTTTTACTCGCATCGCCATCACGATTGCTGAACGCGCCAATCCGAAAAAACGATTGGCGACTATGCCGGCGCGAGGCTTAGCTTGTGGCCACGGAAAAGAGGCAGTCACAGATTTCCAAATCCACAATTCAAGGAGCACTAATCATGGCCTGCACCAGCGTATCGATTTCTTTACGCATCACTCCTGAGGGGTCAGAGCGTTCCCCACTTGGGGAGCGCCTGGCGCTGATTTGGTACACGCTGGAACATTGGCGTGAACGCGCGCGCCAACGCCGCGCGATGCTGGCGCTGGACGATCATCTGCTGCGGGATATCGGTATCTCGCGCGCCGATGTGGAACGTGAAGGATCGAAGCCGTTCTGGATGGAGTGACTCTTGGGTTCGATAGCGTCGAAGCGCCGAGACATTTCCCGCACTCGATGGTCAGCACGTCGATTCGGGACGGTCGCTCCGTTGTCACGATGCGTCGTTGCGGTTCGGAGTTGCACATGCCGTATTCACCCACCGAGCCGACCGACCCCCGGCAGTACCAGCGCCGGGCCCCGCGGATCGAAGCCCAGGGTCAATCCGAGGACATTGATCTCCAATCCTTCACGTTGCGCCAGCAGGAGTCCCAGCGCCCCGCCCAGCGAGAACTGGTATCCCGTACCGCTGGGCGTGGCTGCGACAAAGTGGGCGTCGATGAGAAAGTCCTTGCCCAGGGCGTTGGGCGGCATCGCGAAGCCCAGCTCTGGAACATGGCGCAGCAGATAGGCGATAAAGGTATTGCTGTTGGGGCCAGGCCACAAGCCATACTCAAAGCGACGCGGGTAGGATTCGGCGGCCGCCAGCAGTTTCGCGATTGCCTGGTCCGCCAAGGGGCCGCGCTGCTCGGCAATGAGTTGCGGCATACTGTTGAACCAGCGCCGGTCTGGAATATCCGCGCGCACCACGACCGCCGATTGGTCGCGATAGGCGCGCCAACCGAGCAGTTCCACGACCGTAAAGTGCTGGGCATCTTCGGGTTTCAAGGCCAGCCACGTGTGTACGGAAAAGGTGCCACGCCAGCGAAAAGCGCGGGCGGCATAAAGCTGGACGATGGCTTCACGATGGGATTTCGGATCGGGTGCGATGCCGGCGCTGGAACGATCAGCGGAACGCCAGTCTTCGGTGGCGCTGTTGGGGTTGGTTGCCCACGCCAACGACAGCCCCACCGCAATGACAGCGATAACTGCGATTATCCCACGTAGGGTGATGCGTATTACTCTTCTCATGCGTGCACTCGGTTGCGAACTCCTTGCAGTGTAGACGCATCGGTGATGCCCATCGTTCAGACTCGCTTTATCCTCAAAATATGTGTTGTTGATGTGATTGCCGGTATCCCACACAATGTCGGCATGTTCACTCAATCCCTCACCGCATCAATGCGCCTTTGGCTGCATGACCTGGCTGTCGTGCGCTACGCGGCCATGCTGCGGAGATCAAGAGGACGAGTCAGCGAGTGAATTTGTAGAAACTCCGTCTTGATCAAGGCCGCAGTCTCGCCAGAGCTGCGGCCTTTTTTGTTGTATCACCTGGAAGGAGTGCGGGAAGGGAGATCAAGGATGTCGGTGCCGAGTGCCTATCTGATCGTAGTCGCCATCTGGGCGACCACGCCGTTGGCGGTGAAATGGAGCGGGGAAGGGTTGGGTCCGGTGCCCGCGGCTGCCGCACGCATGTTGATTGCAGCGGTGGTGGGGTTGGTGATGCTGCGCCTGGTGAATATTCGTCTGCCGTGGGATCGCGTCGCGATTACCAGTTACCTGGCGGCCGGCCTGGGGATTTTTGGCGCGATGTCGCTGGTCTATTGGGGGGCGCTCTATGTTCCTTCCGGGTTGATATCGGTGCTGTTTGGACTTTCGCCGATTCTTTCCGGATTACTCTCCCGCTATTGGCTGGTCGAACCCGAGCTTTCCGCAACGCGTTGGTTGGCCTGCCTGATGGCACTGGCGGGACTGATCACGATCTTCCGATACGAACTGCGCATCGAGGGTGATGCATGGATAGGCATCTCTCTTTTGCTGGGTGCGGTGACGCTCTTCAGCGTCAGTACGGTCTGGGTTAAGCGTATTGGCGCGGAGTTGCATCCCTTCGCGCAGACCGTGGGCGGGCTGCTCGTGTGCGTACCTCCCTACGCAATCAGTTGGTGGTTGATCGGAGGAGTCGGTGTCGCTGGTGCTGGCAGCGTGGCGTATGCGGCGGTGCTCTACCTGGCACTGGGCGGCTCGTTGCTCGGGTTTCTCTGCTACTACTACGTCCTGCGTCATCTACCAGCGACAACGGTGGTGCTGATCACGGTGATCACGCCGGTCATGGCGTTGGGCATTGGCGCTGTTCTTAATGATGAGTCGATATCGCTGTCGACGCTTGTCGGTACCGGCATGATCCTCGGTGGATTGGCGCTCTATCATTTGGGCGATCGCCTGATCCTCCGTCTGCGAGGTGCGGTAATCGCCCGTGAATAGGTTCTAATTGTCCTGGCTGAAAGATGATGGAACGATGCCAACCATGGCATACGCTATGAACATTGTGATCAAGCAAAGCACCCTGAGCGCGCCCCATGGTCGTTGGACTATTGCCTGCTATTGGTATGGCGGCAATGTGCGCGGCTGGCGCTCGACGATCATCCGTTGAAGGACATCGGGTTGTCACGCACCGACGCCGCGCGGGAAGGGAACAAGCCTTTTTGGAGATCGTGAAGTCGCGTGAACCGGCAGCGGCGATGATGGCTGTGCCGGTCCCTGCTGCCGGTCAGTCAGGTGACGTGGAGTGCCGCGACCACTGCGGTGCTTTCGCGCTGCAGGCGGTTGAACAGGGCAACCGCTTCGCGCGTTGGCAGCGCATGCAGCGTGATGCCGCGTCTGGCGAGCTCGTAACGCACCCCGGGGGAGAGTGTCATGCGCCCATGGTAACCGGTACCGACGATAAGGATCTCCGGTTTCTCGGGCAGTATGTCGATCAGGTCGTCAGGTGAGAGATTCTCACCGACGATGCGCCACCACCCATCCTTGACATCGCCATTGGCGAGAATGACATCGCTGGTATAGAGGTGGCCATTGATCTGAATACGTCCAAAATCGTACAGACTGATTTCCATCCTTGGATTCCTTCGGGGGTTGGGGGCGCCACACAGGTTGCGCGACTGTCGTTATCGGTTGCCCCTGATTCTAGCCTCCCAGGAACAATCTGCCTACGTCGGGATTTTCCAGCAGCTCCTCACCACGGCCGGCCATGGCCACTTCGCCCGATACCAATACATAACCCGCGTCGGCGAACTCCAGGCCCTTTTTCGCGTTTTGCTCGACCAGGATGATGGTTTTGCCGTCGTTTCGCCGCAGATCGTCCAGAATCTCGAATACCATGTCGATGAAGCGCGGCTCCAATCCGATGGAGGGTTCGTCCACCAGCAACACGTCGGGCTTCATGATCAAGGCGCGCGAGATCTCCAGTAAACGCCGCTCGCCCCCCGAGAGCACACCGGCCCGCTGGCTGCGGCGCTCGCGCAGGCGGGGATACTTCTCGAAAACCTGTTCGGCGGATTCCTGTACGCGCTGGCGGTTGTTCAGCAAGTACCCGCCCATGAACAGATTTTCCTCTACCGTCATGTCCGGAAAAACCGAATTATCCTGCAAAATATAGGCGATTCCCGCACTGCGCAGTTTGTCTTTGGGGCTGAGGTGGGTGACATTGGTGCCACCGACCGTAATGCTCCCGCCCATGATGCGGGTGAAGCCATAAATGGAATGCAGTACGGTGGATTTGCCGGCGCCGTTGGGCCCAATCAGGCAGACGGCCTGGCCTTTGCCGGCGTAGAAATCGATATCGTGGAGTATCTCCATGCGCCCGTAACCGGCGACCAACCCTTCGATGCGCACCAGCGGATCGTTACCCGATAACCCCAGCAGAAATTCGCGGCTCGGGCCCTCGGCGGCGATCTGCTGCGCTTCGCGCGCCACCTGATCCACCGACAGCACGGTATCGACATTACCCTGACCGTAACCGCGCAGCTTGTTTTTGCTTCGATTGTCGTGCTCACCGGCCATGATCTACTGCGCCCCCAGATAGGCGTCGATGACCCGTTGATCGTTCTGTATTTCATCGGGTTTGCCTTCCGCCAGCAACTTCCCGCGCGACAGGCAGTGGATGTACTGCGCCAGATTCATGATGACGCGCATGTTGTGCTCGATGACCAGCAGCGTGATGCCCAACTCGTCGTTGGCGCGGCGCAGTCTATCGATGATGCCGTTGATGAGCGTCGGGTTGATGCCCGCGGTGGGCTCGTCGAGCAGCAGCAGTTTGGGTTCGTTCATCAATGCCATGGCGAATTCCAGCAGTTTCTGCTGTCCGAAGGAGAGATCGCCGGCCAGCAGATGCCGTTTGGAATAGAGGCCGACGAAATCCAGCAGGGATTCCGCCTTCTCGTAGTTTTCCTTTGGAAAGCGCGCCAGCATGTCCATCACCGTCTCATGCTGATGCGGAAGGCTGATCAGCAGGTTGTGCACACAATCCATCTGTCCGTAGATGCGCGTTTGCTGAAAAGTGCGCAACAGGCCGCGGCGCGCGATCTGTGCCACCCGCAGACGGGTGATCTCTTTGCCATCAAACAGGACCGATCCCTGATCCACAGGGTGAAAACCGACGATCGAATTGAACAGGGTTGTCTTGCCCGAACCGTTGGGACCGATTAAACCGATAATCGCGCCCTGTGGCACATTCAGGCTGACATCCATATTGGCCACCACACCACCAAAGGATTTACACACCCCGCGCACCTGCAGTAGCGCGCTCACGAGGCCTGCTCCTCATCGACGCGGGTTTCGATGCGTTGGCCGAATCGATGCGGCCAGCGTTCGCGTACCCAACCCAGTATCCCCTGCGGAAAGAAGACCACGATGAGCACGATCAGCGCGCCGAGTGCGACCCGCTGCCAGCCGAGCAGGTAGCTCCAGAACAGTTCCTGGGTGACGTGGAAGATCGCCGCGCCGAGTACCGGCCCCCAGATCGTGCCCTTGCCGCCGAGGATCGCCATCAGCACCATCCAGACACCGAAGGTGGCGCCTGAGAAAGCGACGTCGCGCGGGTCGATAAAGCCAATCAGGTTGCCCAGTGCGCCGCCGGTGAGGCCGAGGAAGAACGCGGCGACACACCAGGCGACCGTCTTGTACTTGGTGGTGTGCAGGCCCATCGCCTCGGCCTTGTCCTCGTCGTCGCGGATGGCGTTGATGGCGAGTCCGAAACGGCCGGAGTAGAGTCGGCGCAGGGTGAAGAAAGTAGCGGCAGCGGTGGCGAAGAACAGGTAGTAGAAGAACAGGTTGCGCTCACCCACCTCGCCCGGGTGGACCGGTGTGACCATGCCCGAGCCGGCGCCGATGTAATCCCAGCCACTGGCGATCTCGCCGGCGGCGACGCCGAGGCCAAGAGTGCAGATGGCGAAGTAGTGACCGCGCATGCCGAGTACGCCGGTACCGAACAGGGCAGCGAAAGCCGTGGCGATGAGTGCGCCGACGAGCATGCCGACCAACAGGGCGCTGTGGTAGTCCAGGCCGCTGTCGCGTTGGATCACGGCGCAGGCGTACATGCCTATGCCGAGGAACACGACGTTACCGAAGGAGTTGTAGCCCATCTGACCGCCGAGCAGGTCCCAGGTCAGGGCGAAGATCACCATGACCCAGAGCATCGCCAACTGGGCCGTGTAGGCCGGCACCAGTAGCGGGGCCACCAGTCCGAGCAGTGCGATGACGATCAGCAGGGTGCGGTCTGGCTGTTTCATCAGGTTCACTTGAGGTAGCGGCGCTTGCGCGCGAGAAGGCGACTGCGCAGCACCAGGATCACCACCAGCAGGCTGAAGGTGAACGCGGCCTGGAACTCGGCTCCGAAGAGGAACGCGGCGAAGCTCTCGGCGGCGCCCAGACCGAGTCCCGAGACGACCACACCGAGCAGGTTGCCGAGCCCGGCGATGATGACGATGACGAACGAGCGCAGCGTGAACGCCAGCCCGAGGTAGGGATGGACGATCCAGATCATCGCCACCAGCGCACCGGCGGCGCCGCAGATGGCTGCGTTGAGCCCGTAGGTGGCGGCGTAGACGTGGTCGGTGTCGATGCCGAGGATGCGCGCGGCGCGCGCGTTCTGCGCGGTCGCACGGATTGCCTGACCAAGCCGCGAGTGCTTCAGGAACAGCCACAGTGCGACGCCGGTCAGCAGCGCGACGCCGCACGCCAGCACCTTGATCCAACCCACGGTCACCATGCCGTCGAACAGGAACAGCGTGCCCAAGCCACCTTCGGCGCTGCGTACGTCGGCGCCGAACACCTGGTTGGCAAGCTGTTGCAGCAGGATGCTGATGCCGAAGGTGGCGAGGATCGAGATGAACAGGTCGCGGTCGACCACGCGGAAGATGATGGCGCGGTAGAGGCCCCAACCGACTGCGTAGAGCACCACGGCGGCCAGCGGGACACCGAACAGCGGGTGGATGCCGGCGTCGGCCAGCAGCACCGCGACGAAGCCGCCGAGCATCACGTACTCACCCTGGGCGATGTTGATGATGTTCATCACGCCCCAGACCAGCGCCATGCCGTAAGCCGCCAGCGCGAAGATGGCGCCGATCAGCAGCCCGTCCACGAGCAGCTGGACGTTGAGGATCGGAGCATCGAACAGGATCTGCAGGCTATCCACGCCAGACCTTTCTCGCGGGGGTGCCGCGTGAGTTTGCGATGACCGCCGGCGCCGCCACGGAGGCGGCGCCGGCAGGTGCGGTCAACTCAGCGCTGTGACCAGGGCGGTGTCGGGTGGCGCAGCTTGGACGTGGCCCACCTGGTCGGCGCGACCACCTTGAACTCGCCGTCCTGCACCTGGTAGAGCACCATGGGCTTGGCAATGTTCTTGCCGGTCGCGTCGAACTTGATGTTGCCGTAGAAGGTCTGCATGTCGGTCGCGGCCAGGGCGTCGCGGACCTTGGCCTGATCGAGTGTGCCGGCGCGCTGGAAGGCGTCGACGAAGGTCAGCACTGAGGCCGTGGATTCGGCGGCCTGGTAGGGCGGAGCATAGTTGAACTCCTTCTCGAACAGCACCGCGTACTCCTCGGCGGTGCCGAACCAGTCATCGCGGTAGTTCAGCGCGCGGTCCCACTGCGTTGCGCACAACGCGTATTCGGCCGCCTTGCCGTATTTCTCGATAATCTTCGCCGAGTCGCAGTGGGTCATTGCCAGCATCGGCACGTCGACTTTCATCTCCGAGACCTGGTTGATCGCCAGTGCCGCGCCCTTGGCGTGGCCGGAGACGATCAGGATATCGGGTTTCAGTGCACGCGCCTTGGTCAGCGACGGGGACATGTCGTTGATCTCGGGCGGCAGTTTGTCGTCGATCACCACTTTCATGCCGTGCTTGCTGGCATCATCGATCACACCGGCACGGACGTCCTGGGAGAAGGGATCGTTCTCGAACACGCCGGCCAGCTTCAGCTCCTGAGGCTTCTTGCCGGCCTTCACCGCCTGCTCGGCTGCCAGCTCGACCGCCGAGGCGAGGTACTGCTCGGAGGTCGAGAGCACTGCGAACAGGTACTTGTAGCCCTGCGCGAAGAGTGCGCGCGAGGCGCCGTTGCCCTCGACCATCGGCACGCCGTACTTCTCGGTGACCGGGGCGATCGCCTTGGTCAGGCCGGAGCTGTAGGGTCCGAGCAGAAACTTGACCTTGTCCTGTTCGATCAGCCGTTCGGCCAGTTGCGCACCGCGCGCCGGCGTCGACTCGTCGTCGTAGTAGATGATCCTGAGCTGGTAGCTCTTGTCGCCGACCTTGACGCCACCCATCTCGTTGACGCGCTTGACCGCCAGGTCGTAGCCGTCCTTGGTGTTCTGACCATTGGTCGAGTATTTGCCGGTGATCGACACGGCCGCGCCGAGGACGATCTCGTCGGCCTGGGCGCTGATAACCGTACCGGCACTCATAAGCGCTGCTGCCGCGGTTACACCCAGGCGTAATTTATGAAGCCTCTTCATGGTGTGTACTCCTCCTCAGTGAATGGAACTGCTTGTTGTTATGTCTCGGCCTGCCTGCATCGGGGCTGGTCGAGTAGATATCCATCCAAGCCTAGAACACGCCTGTCCGAAAGCAAGACGGTACATTTTTTCCGGTTGACCGGGAAGGGGCGAGACGCCTGGAAACTTCCGGCGCCACCCCATCCGCACGGTGTGCGATCAGGCTGCCGATCGGTGTTACCCGGCCGACGCTGCGCCCAGTGCGCGGGAATGCGGCATCCCGCAACCCGGGGGGCGGATGATAGCGAAAACGCCCCGCGAGTCCCGATTCGGCGTGTCGGGGTTGCGCCATCAACGCCGAGGAGTGAGCGGGGCAGGCCCGCAGCGCGAAACGTCTTGCCGATGACGGTCGCAGGGGTGTGCTGGAGATGGCGCAATGGCCGCCGACGAACGCCAGGGCGGCGATAAAGCGCTCCGGATTCGTGCCTCGATGTGGTGCGTCAACAAGCCCGTCGCACCAGGATGGAGCGCTCAGCGCTGCCTTCCCCACCACACCGGCCTGTAACCGCTTGACCCGCAACGAATCCTTTCGATGGGCACATTTCGTGCAGTCCAGAACAAATTCGACTGCATCTGAAACCGAGGGTGAATCATGGAACCACTTCAATCGGGCAGCAACGTACTCTTTATCCTGCTGGGCGGCATCATGGTGCTCGCCATGCACGCGGGCTTCGCCTTTCTCGAGGTGGGTACGGTGCGGGCAAAGAATCAGGTTAATGCGCTGGTCAAGATCATCGCCGACTTCGCGACGTCGACCATCGCCTATTTCTTTATCGGCTACAGCATCGCCTACGGACTGGGTTTTCTCGATGCCGCACCAGCGCTGACCGAGAAGAACGGTTATGAGTTGGTGAAATTCTTCTTCTTGCTCACCTTCGCCGCTGCAATTCCGGCCATCGTCTCGGGCGGTATTGCCGAGCGGGCGCGTTTTTATCCGCAGTTGGTGGCGACCGCTCTGCTGGTGGCGTTTATCTACCCCTTCTTCGAGGGTATTACCTGGAACGGTAATTACGGGGTTCAGACCTGGATCGAGGCCACCTTTGGTGCTCAGTTCCATGATTTCGCCGGCTCGGTGGTGGTACATGCCATGGGCGGCTGGGTCGCACTCGGCGCCGTTCTGTTGCTCGGTGCCCGCTATGGGCGCTACCGCAAGGACGGTGGTGTCTCCGCCCATCCGCCATCGAGCATTCCGTTTCTGGCACTCGGCGCCTGGATACTGAGCGTCGGCTGGTTCGGCTTCAATGTCATGTCGGCGCAGACCATCGATGCCATCTCCGGACTGGTGGCGGTCAACTCGCTGATGGCCATGGTCGGCGGCATCCTGGCAGCGCTCTTTGTCGGACGCAACGATCCGGGTTTCGTGCACAACGGTCCCTTGGCGGGGCTGGTGGCGGTATGTGCCGGCTCCGATGTCATGCATCCGCTGGGCGCTCTGGTGACCGGTGTGGTGGCTGGGGGACTCTTCGTCTGGACCTTCACCCTGGCGCAGAACAAATGGAAGATCGACGATGTCCTTGGTGTCTGGCCGCTGCACGGGCTATGCGGTGCCTGGGGTGGTATTGCCTGTGGGATTTTTGGTTTGGAGGCCCTGGGCGGCATGGGCGGAGTCGCCTTCGGTGCCCAGGTGACGGGGACGCTCCTCGGCGTGAGCGTTGCCCTGGTGGGTGGTTTCTTGACCTACGGTGTCCTCAAGGCGATGGTGGGTATCCGCCTCAATCGGGAACAGGAGTTCAAGGGGGCAGATCTCAGCATCCATCGCATCGGTTCCCAGCCGGAGTACGATTCCTCGGCGCACTCGACCTTCTGACCTGCACGCACGGTGTACAATCAGACGGCGGTACTTCGGTGCCGCCGTTTTTGTATTGGGTCGGAAAAACCCTTTCGACCACAAAGTACACGAAGTACACAAAGTGAGAACGACTGAAAGGATGCGGTTTTGTTGAATCTGCAGGTGGCCCGTGAGTACGCATCGGTGATGCGCATTCTCCCCCTGGTTTTCAGACTTCGTGATCTTCGTGTACTTTGTGGTCAAAGATTTTTTAAGCCGCCACTACGTGGTTGAACCCTTCCGGAGCCCCAAATGCAGATATGGGTCGATGCCGACGCCTGTCCGAAACCGATCAAGGAGATTCTGTATCGCGTAGCTGACCGTTTAGAGCTCCAGGTCACGCTGGTGGCCAATCATGCGCTGCGCACGCCGCCGTCGCGGTTCATTACATCGGTGCAGGTGCCCGGCGGGTTCGATGTTGCCGACAATCACATCGCACATCATTTGGAAGCGGGCGATCTGGTCGTTACCGCCGATATCCCGCTGGCCGCCGAGGTCATCGACAAACACGGCCATGCTCTCAATCCGCGCGGTGAGTTTTACACCAAGGAGAACATCGGCGAGCGGCTCAATATGCGCGATTTCATGGCGCAGCTGCGCGACAGTGGGGTGGAGACCGGTGGACCGGCATCTTTGAACCAGGCTGATCGGCAGGCGTTCGCCAATCAGCTTGACCGTTTTCTGCAGCGCCACGTCGAGTAGAATCGCAAGGTGTTTGAGAAATATTGAACCACGAAGTACACAAAGTACACAAAGTTAAAAAAACGAAAAGTACCGATCAAACTTCGGAACAGGTCCAGCGTATTTGCTCCGCGCTTACGCACAAATTTCTTTGGAATTGGTTTTGCTTTGTGTACTTCGTGTACTTTGTGGTTATCAACTTCCCAGATCAGAATTGTCTACGGAGCATGCATCGATGAAAGCGCTCGGTATTGCCGATGCCCTGAAGGGCCGAATCCCTGCCGGAACCGCGATCCAGGTCAAAGGTTGGGTGCGTACGCGGCGTGATTCGAAGCAGGGCATTTCGTTCATCAATCTGCACGATGGCTCGAGTTTCGACCCGATCCAGATCGTCGTACCATCCGGACTGCCCAACTACCAGGATGAAGTGCTGCGCCTGACGGCCGGCTGTGCCATTGTCGCGTCCGGCCGACTGGTGGAGTCGCAGGGCAGCGGGCAAGCGTATGAGGTTCAGGCCGACGCCATCGAGGTGATCGGTTGGGTCGAGGATCCCGACACCTACCCCATGGCCGCCAAGCGCCACACGCTGGAGCATCTGCGCGAGCATGCACATCTGCGTCCACGTACCAACATCATCGGCGCAGTAACGCGGGTGCGCCACGCGGTGGCGCAGGCCATTCACCGTTACTTTCATGACAACGGTTTCTACTGGATCAATACGCCGATCATCACGCGCAGCGATTGTGAGGGCGCTGGCGAACTGTTCCGGGTCAGCACACTCGATCTCGCCAATCCGCCACGCAACGCAGCGGGCGCCATCGATTACAGCCATGACTTTTTCGGCGGCGAGACCTTTCTTACCGTCTCCGGGCAACTCAATGTGGAGAGCTACTGTCTCGCCATGTCCAAGGTCTATACCTTCGGCCCGACCTTTCGTGCCGAGAACTCAAACACCAGCCGTCATCTCGCCGAGTTCTGGATGGTGGAGCCGGAGATCGCATTTGCCGACCTGGACGACAACGCCGATCTCGCCGAGGCGCTGCTGAAGTATGTGGTCAGCGCGGTTCTCGACGAGTGCGAGGACGATATCGCCTTCTTCAATCAGCGCGTCGACGATACGGTGCTGCAGCGCCTGCAGGCGCTTGCGCAATCCGAGTTTCAGCGCCTGAATTACACTGAGGCGGTCGCTATCCTCACGCAAGCGAGGAAGACCTTCGAGTATCCGGTGGAGTGGGGGCTGGATCTGCAGTCCGAGCACGAGCGCTACCTTACCGAGGAGCATTTCGGCCTACCGGTCGTGGTGATGAACTACCCCAAGGAGATCAAAGCGTTCTACATGCGGTTGAACGATGACGATAAAACCGTGGCGGCCATGGATGTGCTCGCGCCCGGCATCGGTGAGATCATCGGCGGCAGTCAGCGCGAGGAGCGTCTCGACGTGCTCGATCGGCGTATGGCGGCAATGGAAGGCGTTGATCACCTCTGGTGGTACCGTGATCTGCGCCGCTACGGCACCGTGCCTCACGCGGGTTTCGGTCTGGGGTTCGAGCGACTGGTTTCCTATCTGACCGGTATGGCCAATGTTCGCGATGTGATTCCGTTTCCCCGTACGCCCAAGAGCGCAACGTTCTAGGCGACAAGCCCGGTGCGCATGAAAACGTTCTGTCTGTTGCATGTAATGGCACTGTCGATCTCGATGGCGGGTGCGTTGGCGGCTGAGGAGGGAAAGGGTTTACGCGGCAGTTACGAGTCGGCCGACCAATGTTTTCGTATTGTTGCCTATGAACATCGAGGCGCTGTCGCGCTGGTTTTCTATGGTTGCGTCGCCGTCGATACCACGGTCTACCACTATGTGGCGCAGGCACGAAAAATAGATGATGAGGGAGGAGTTCTCCATTTTGAGCTGCCTCCGCGCCAACTGTCGCGGATCAGAGAACCGCAGGCGGGGATAGCGGGGCATCAGAGCGAGTTGCCACCGCTGCGCGCAAAGGAGGCATCCAGCGTGTGGCGTTTGGAAATCACGCCGACGTCGCTCGTTCTCGACTGCGCGATGGATGATCGTTCCCGTTGTGGTATCACCGGTTCGGTGGCGCTGCTGCCGTCGCGCTGAAGAGCTGTATGTTTCATGTTGGCCGTGAGCGGCGCTGCGCCGCGCGGTGCCCGGTCAGCGGGAAACCCGCGGTCAGTGGGTTGTGGACGGTTTGTGGTAACCCGGCCCGACGGCCAGCGGTGCCTTGGGCATCAATTCCTGATCGACATTGGACCGGTAGGTTCTGGTATAGGTGGCCAGTATCTGATTGGTTTTTAAGTCGATTACCCGCAATACGGCCTGGTAGTCCCGATTCGCTTTTACCCCCTGGACGGGGGGAGTCCGAAACACGTACTGAATGCGGCCTTTTACCGCGGGCGTTGCAATGACGATGGGTTTGTTCTCCGCAGGATTTTCGAAGGTGGCTTCCAGAATCGTTCCTGGCTCGAGTTTGCGTTTGACGAGTACCACGAACCCATAATCGACGACGGCAGTACGGTAGTTGAATACGAATCCACCGCCCGCGAATTCCACATAGGGGCGATCTTCAGAACCGTCGTTGGAGCAGGCGGCTATCGCCACTACCAGTGCGGTTGATAGCCACGTCCACGTACGCAATGGTGTCTCCCGTGTAAGTGGGTCTTTCCGCAACTCCCCAAACGGCATGCCAGTAGAGAACGCAGCTAGTGCGGTGTGGTTGTCTCGGAAAGGGTTTTCTCGTCCAGCCTAGGATTTACCGGCTACCGCGCATACCCGAGTATAGTTCCAGCACAATCACAGGTTGGATTGACGCGACACGGTTTGATGACCAGGAAAGCACAGAGTTGGTTGTCGGTGGTGCTGGTGGTGGCTGGCCAGGCGTATGCCGCGGAGGTTTCCGCCGACGAGGTCGGGATACAGCGAATCTCGAGCATTCCACAGGATGCGGGTGAGCATCTGCTTTTTCTGTTGCAACAGATCGTGAACGCAGCAACCGTCAGCGCGGTGTACGGCCTCATCGCGCTGGGGTATACGCTGGTGTTTCGCATCATTGGGCGAATCAATCTGGCATTTGGTGATTTTGCGATGGTTGGCGGGGTTTTCACCTTTGTCACCCTTGCGGTGCTCGCGAGTCTAGGGGAGTTTTTGACGCCACTCGCGCTGGCCGTGACACTGCTGCTCGTCGCTGCGACAGGTGCGGTCTATGGTGCGGTCTCGTTCCGGTTGGTCTTCAATCCGCTACGCCGCGCTGCAACCTACGCCCCGATCGTGGCCACGCTGGGATTGGGTATTGCGCTGCGGGAACTGGTCCGCCTGACGCAAGGGGCGCAGACCCGCTGGTTGCCGCCGGTATACAGTGACACGCTGGTATTGTGGCATAGCGCCGGCTACTCGTTGACCATCGTGCCGGGCCAACTCCTGGTGATCGGTTTGGTGTTGATGGTCTACGGTGGGATCTGGTGGTTGCTGTGCCGAACGCGCTTCGGCTATCGGTTTCGAGCCAGTTCGGAAGATCCTGGTATGGCTGCGCTTTGCGGTGTGGCGGTGGAGCGTGTGGTGGCTCAAACCGTTGCGCTGAGCACCGCTTTGGCCATGCTCTCGGGCTACATCCTGATGATTCACTATGGTGGCGTGGATACCGCCAGCGGTTTCTTCATCGGGTTCAAGGCCCTGGTAGCGGCGGTGGTCGGCGGTATCGGCTCGGTGCCGGGCGCGATGCTGGGTGGCTTGCTGATCGGGTTGCTGGAAACCTTCTGGGCGGCCTATTTCAGCTTTGAGTACCGCGATATTGCCGTGTTTGCGGTGCTGACGCTGGTGCTGATATTTCGCCCCACAGGCATCATGGCGGATGCATTACACCGCGAAGATGGGCGGTGCAGCAGCCGCTGACCGCGACACAGATCAACCTGCCATTGCACGACATCAACTCGGCGTAGCGCCGTGGTCGATTGAGGGCCTATGGAGGGCGTCAAAAATTATCGTGAACCTTGGTAACGTGCCGATCCAGCACATGACCGGTCGCCCTTTCGTAGACCTCTTTCATATTCCCGGAACTCGCGGCGTAGGCTGCCCCCGTCGTAGCGCGCCCGGAGGCGCGCATGGAACAAAGGTAGGATTGTGCTGATGCCGCGGGATTGATGCCGGTGGCGTTGACGACAACGCGAACTGTGCCGTTGTACCGCCCGCCGACCGGGTGTACGACGGTGGATCCACGGCCGACCACATTGGTGCCACCGAAGGGGTAGGGTTCACCGACACGCAGGCGCGAAACCGCACACTCGATTGCCACGGACACTACGCTGGGCACGTTCTCGATGCGCAGCGGAATGTTGAAGGTAAAATCCGCTGCGCCTGCCGCACACGATGCTCCCAACAGCAGCGAAAAGAGAACAGCTTTACGTAGTGGTCGCATGGGATTGTTCCTTATTGTGCGGGTTGGCCGATCATCTCCAGAGGATCGGTTGCCACGGTTACGGGTGTAAACGTTTCACTGACGGCCGGTGCCGGGTTGGGGCTGCCCAGCATTTCCAGACCGGCGGTGGTGACAGCGATGGGTTTGAACGCCTCCGGCGGTTCCGGGAGTTTGGGGTTGCCGATCATCTCAAGCGGACGCGTGGTGATGGTATGCGGAATAGCGAGTGGTGGTGGCGCGGGTCGCGCTGTCGATCTGGGGATAGGGATATGCTTGGAGACAGGCGGTCGCTGCAAGGAGGGCATCGATTTCTTCGGCAGCATGGGGCGCGGGGTTTCCGCCAGCGCGGCAACCGTGGCCAGCAGCGCCATGCTCATAGCGGTACCCGATAGTAGCCGCGACATCGCTCTGTTCATTATGCCTGCGTGTTGTCGATCGAATGCGATCCAAGGCTCAATGCTGAAAAGCATAGCAGTTGCCGATGGATTGTCAGCACACTTCGCTTGCGATCCTTAGTCTTCCCGTGCGCGGGGTGCGATAGCTGCGTCATTGCATCGCGGTCAAAGCGCGCCATACTGAAACAGGGTGCTGAGTTGCGCGGCGAACAGGCGTATGTCCATGGACGTTCGGTCACAGGAGAAGGAGATATCCCTGGACAGGATTTACCAGGAGTACGTTCGCGTCAGCGGCATCTGCAACGACTAGATCAACAGCGCACTGACCGATATCCGCCTGTTCGGGTCGGTGGGCGCGTTACTTACCTGGGACCCGTTCGCACGGCTTCTGGAACTCGATGTGAAACTGCAACAGCCGGTTACGCCCGTAGGATTTCTGGTGTTGCTGCTGGTGATCGTCATGGTGATGTTCTACGACCTGCTCAAGCAGTCGATCTTCTTCTTTCACCTGGACCGTATGCGTGAACTGGAAAACGTACTCAATGGCGCGGTCGCCGGCCGGCGCGAACTCTTTCATATTGCAGGGGGATGGCCGCATTGGTTCAGGCGCACCCATGCGCTGGTCGCCCATGGGTTTTTCACCGTTTTCTACCTGATCATCGTCGGGTTCCCCTGCGCGATACTCTATCTGCAAGGTTATACCGGTTGGCTGTTTGTCTACCTGGGGGCCGCGGCGATATTGCTGGGAGCGCATGCCAAGTGTGCCATGTGCGTGCGGAAGTCGCTCGAGGAGAGGGAGCATCTGGATGATCTGGAAGCGTCCGAGTAGTACCCAAATACCCGGCGAGCATTCGCATAGATTTGAACTATAGTTGGAAGCAGTTTTTGTTCGTTTGGGTAAGGAGACCCCCATGAACGACAGTCAGTATTCGTTCCCGGCGAGCAGGCATCTACGAGCTTGCGCCACGCTTACCTCCCAGGTTCCGATTGCGACGACACCCGCGAGTGTTTGCGCGGAATCCGCGTACGCAGTGATTCGTCCCTCAAGCCGCACACCCTGCAGTGATCCAATCCGCCATCCCTCTTGAACCGATATAGGAGCAGCTTATGGCCAGTAAAAAAACACAGAATCTGGAAGGCTACCAATTGACCGCCACGGCGGATCTTCCCGACAACCGCGACTGGGAGTACAAAGCACCCCCGAGTCCGCTCAAGACCGCCATGGCGAAACCGCGCTCGCTGCAGATTCTCGATCAGAAAAGCGAAGGTGCATGCACCGGTTTCGGTATTGCGGCGGTGATCAACCTGCTTAATCAGAACCGTGGCAGCAAGGTGCGTGTCAGTCCGCGCATGCTCTACGAGATGGCGCGCAAGCACGATGAGTGGCCCGGCGAGTCCTATGCCGGGTCTTCATGTCGTGGGGCGATCAAGGGATTCGCCAACATGGGCGTCTGTCGTGACAACTACTGGCCTTATGTCGATGGCAAACCGGGTAATCTCACTGTCAAAGCGGCCAAGGACGCACACGCTAACACCATCGGGGCCTATTACCGGCTCAGCCATCGTATCAGCGATTTTCACGCCGCACTCAATGAGGCGGGTGCGATCTACTGCTCGGCCGACGTGCACGGCGGCTGGAGTTCAAGCGCGATCAAGAACGGTGCGATTCCCTTTCGCGACAAAAACAGCGGCGGGCATGCCTTCGCCCTGATCGGTTACAACAGAAAAGGGTTCTGGGTGCAGAATTCGTGGGGCAAGAGCTGGGGACAGAGTGGTACCGCGCTCTGGAGCTACGAAGACTGGTACGAGAACATCGTCGACGCCTGGGTGCTCAGTCTGGCGCTGCCCACGCCCAAGATCTGGCATATGGGAACTGCCGAAGCGGGGCTGGTGCGCGGAGACGCGGCGGGTGCGGGCAGTGCGCCGCCGCGTGGCAAGATCGCCGGGCATTTTGTTCACATTGACGACGGGGGGTTTCATGATGCGGGCAGTTATTGGAGCAATCTCGAGGACATCAAAACGACCGCTGCCAATCTCGCCGCCAGCAACAACTACGATCACCTGATGATCTATGCCCATGGTGGGCTGAACAGCCCCAAGGCCTCGGCGATGCGCATTGCAGCCATGCGCGACGTGTTCAAGGATAACCGCATCTATCCGTTTCACGTGATGTACGACACGGGAGTTCTCGAGGAGCTGAAGGATGTGATCGTGTCGCGCGGCGAGCGCGCCGGTGCGCGGGCCGGTGGTTTGAGCGACTGGTGGGATCAATTGATCGAACGCATGGCGCGGCGTCCTGGACGTGCATTGTGGCGGGAAATGAAATTCGGCGCGCGCGCCGGTTTCCAACACAACAATGCGGGTGTACAGACGCTGCAAACCTTCGCCGGTGCGTTGAGTAAAGGCGCCGGCTTCAAATACAAAGTGCATCTTGTGGGCCACAGCACCGGCGCCATCCTTCTTGCCCATCTGTTGGAGGCGTTGAAAGGAGTAGCCCCCAAGCTGCGTGTCAACTCCTGCGCGC
This sequence comes from Pseudomonadota bacterium, assembly GCA_008501635.1. Lineage (NCBI taxonomy): Bacteria > Pseudomonadati > Pseudomonadota > Pseudomonadota bacterium. Next base: position 1,147 of record QQUJ01000028.1, on the reverse strand, counting down.
TGTTGGCCCCGGCGGCGACCATGGATCTTTACAAGAGCCACTATCATCCAATGCTGGCCAATGGCGCCGGCGCTTTCGGTATCGATCAGATGACGGTCTACAATCTCAATGAAAAGCTGGAACTGGACGATACGGTCGGGCCGTACCGAAAATCGCTGCTCCATTTTGTATCACGCTCGTTCGAGGAGAATACTCCGGCTCCTATCCTGGGGATGCAGATGCACGGCAAGTCATTGGATAACACGCTGCCGCGTCTGGAGATGATCTACAGCCACGGCGACGCCACCAAGGAGGCGCGCACGCTGAGCACCGTTCATGGTGGCTTCGATAACGATCCAGCGACATTGAATGACGTATTGAAGCGGATGCTGGGCAAGAAGCCCAAGCGGGAATTCACCAAAGCGGATCTCGAATACTGATGGCCGACCATGCAACGGCACTGGCGCTGTTGCTCAAGCACGGGGGTGGTTATGTCAACGATCCTGTCGATCGCGGCGGGAAAAGGTATCGCAGTGCGGCGCGGCGCTTTCATGCCGATTGGGCGGGTTGGAAGCGCATCGATAGCCTGCGCGGAAAACCCGGTTTCCCTGGATTCGGACAACACCTTGCAGAAGCCGATGGCGGAGTTCCATCGCAAGAATTGTCGGGCACCGGTGCGAGGGGAGAAACTGAGCGACGATGCGCTGGCTCAGGAGCCGCTCGATACGGCGGTCAACATGGGTGTGCGTCGTGCGGTACGTTTTTCAGGAGGCACCGAATCTGCTCAACCGCAACCAGACGAACCATGACGATCTGGTGGCGGACGGTTGGCTGGGTGCGAAGAGCCTCACCGCCCTGAAGGCTCTGCGGGTGGCCGATAACACGCACGCTATCCGATAGAGCTGATGAATACCCGGTAGGCGGCATGCCACGTCGAAATCATGCGCAACGATCCGACCCAGGAGCGACCGGCACAGCTCGCGGGGGATTTTAATGGAATGGTCGCCCCTTCCTTACCCGGCATCTGAGTGCCACAGTGGAAGCGTGAAGCAAACCACTTAACAGAAAGGGGCGACCGAGATGAAGATTACGACAGTAGGGATTGATGTGGCAAAGACGTTGTTGCAGGTTCATGGTGTGGATGAGCGAGGTCGGGCGGTTATTCGAA
>QQUJ01000027.1 GCA_008501635.1 Pseudomonadota bacterium | reverse complement strand
TCCAGCAGATGACGAAAATTGAGAATCGTCGTCTCGTCGGGAACCGGCTCACGCCCAAGGTCAATGCCGGCGAAAAGACACATGGAGCGAGATTCATACAACGCTTCCTCGGCGCCTGGATCCGACAAGTTGAACCAGTGTTGGAGGAAGTAGATGCGCAACATCCGTTCCAGTTCAATGGGGGGGCGCCCGTTTCCCGCTTTGGGGTAGTGGGGTTCGATGAGCTCACAAAGCTGATCCCATGGAACCACAGCATCCATCTCCGAGAGAAACTTCTCTCGCCGGGTTGGTTTTCGAAATTGCTCAAATTCCCCCGCGGCAAATGTTTGCTGTTTCATCGTTTTCTACCGGTTCCAAATAATGCGTGTATTGTCGCAAACTTTGGGACTTAATCAGAGATGCCCTAAATATTTGCCGCCCGGTAGATCCTTTGACAAGATAACAGGCAGATCCGCCAGTTCCTCAAGCCTGCGATACAGCGTAACGCTCGGTTATATACGTGGTTTGCGCTGCTGCCACAAGGACCTGCGTAACATAGACCGAGTCTGACGGTATATCCTTGCAACCGTCGCTACCCTGTGAGTCAGTTTCAACATTTCTTGATCCCTGAACCTATGCCGATCTTTCCGATCCTCTTGTTGCTCTTTTTGTTGGTTCCCGTCGCGGAGATCTATCTGCTGATCCAGGTGGGTCGGGAGATCGGGGCGCTGCCGACGGTCGGCCTGGTGATTGCCACCGCGGTGCTGGGTGCCTGGCTGTTGCGCCAGCAGGGTATTTCGACCCTCATGCGGGCTCGAGAAAGCCTCGATCGCGGTGAGTTGCCGGCATTGCAGCTTCTCGAAGGCGTGATCCTGCTGGTGGGGGGCGCGCTCCTGCTGACGCCGGGGTTTGTCACCGATGTCATCGGCTTTGCGTGCCTGGTGCCGGCGCTGCGCCAGGCGTTGGTCCGGCAGGTGGTGGCTCGCGGCCAATGGGTTCACTCGGATACTCCGGAAGCGCCGGATCAACCGGGGAGCCGTGTCATCGAAGGCGAGTTCCGGCGCGAGGACTGAAGCCACCTAGAATATTTCCCTGGGGAAGATGCCACCCCCCTTGACTCTCGTTTTTTCATCCCTATATATTAGCACTCACTTAAAGCGAGTGCTAACAAGTTATGTCGGCCCAGAGAGCGTGTTACGAATCTGGTGAGCCGACTATGATATTCACTAACTCTCTGTTTAATAGAAGCTTTTGGAGGAAGATATGAAAATTCGTCCTTTGCATGACCGGGTTATCGTCCGTCGTGTGGAAGAAGAACGTACCAGCCCCGGCGGTATCGTGATCCCGGATAGTGCGACCGAAAAGCCGGTGCAGGGTGAGGTCATCGCGGTGGGTAACGGCAAAATTCTCGAGAGCGGCGATGTTCGTCCTTTGGAATTGAAGGTTGGCGACAGGGTGCTCTTCGGCAAGTACTCCGGAACCGAGGTGAAGGTGTCCGGCGAAGAACTCCTCGTAATGCGCGAGGAAGATGTGATGGGCGTGATCGAGGCCTGAGGCCGCGTACTGCCAATCCCATCCGACACATTCATTTACACAGGAATTCGAGGTAGATAAACATGGCTGCAAAAGACGTTAGATTCGGTGAGGAAGCCCGTCAGCGCATGCTGCACGGCGTAAATGTCCTGGCCAACGCGGTGAAGATCACCCTGGGCCCCAAGGGCCGCAACGTGGTCCTGGACAAGAGCTTTGGCGCCCCCACCGTCACCAAAGACGGTGTATCGGTCGCCAAGGAGATCGAACTGAAAGACAAGTTCGAAAATATGGGTGCACAGATGGTCAAAGAGGTCGCATCCCATACTTCCGATGTTGCCGGGGACGGCACCACCACTGCAACAGTGCTGGCCCAGGCCATCCTGCGTGAGGGTATGAAGGCCGTGGCCGCGGGTATGAACCCGATGGATCTCAAGCGCGGCGTCGACAAGGCCGTGATCGCCGCCGTCGAGGAGTTGAAGAAGTTGTCGGTGCCCTGTGCGGACGACAAAGCGATTGCCCAGGTAGGCACCATCTCCGCCAATGGCGATGAGGATATCGGTCGCATCATCGCCGATGCCATGCAGAAGGTCGGTAAAGAGGGCGTCATCACCGTCGAAGACGGCTCCGGTCTGCAGAACGAGCTGGAAGTGGTCGAGGGCATGCAGTTCGACCGCGGTTACCTATCGCCCTACTTCATCAACAACCAGCAGAGCATGGGCGTCGACCTGGAAGAGCCCTTCATCCTGCTCTACGAGAAGAAGATCTCCAACATCCGCGACATGCTGCCGGTGCTGGAGGGTGTGGCCAAGTCGGGCAAGCCGTTGCTGATCATTGCTGAGGATGTCGAGGGCGAGGCGCTGGCGACCCTGGTGGTCAACACCATCCGCGGTATCGTCAAGGTAGCCGCTGTCAAGGCGCCGGGCTTCGGCGATCGCCGCAAGGCCATGCTGCAGGACATCGCTGTTCTTACCGGTGGCACCGTGATCTCCGAAGAGGTTGGCCTGTCGCTGGAGAAGGCGTCGCTGGACGACCTGGGCACGGCAAAGAAGGTCACCGTTTCCAAGGAAGAGACCACCATTATCGATGGTGCCGGCAACCATGACGACATCCAGGCCCGCGTTACCCAGATCCGCAAGCAGATCGAAGAGACCACCTCCGACTACGACCGTGAGAAGCTGCAGGAGCGTGTCGCGAAGCTGGCCGGTGGTGTTGCGGTGATCAAAGTGGGTGCCGCTACCGAGGTCGAGATGAAGGAGAAGAAGGCACGCGTGGAAGATGCATTGCACGCCACTCGCGCCGCTGTCGAAGAGGGCGTCGTTCCGGGTGGCGGTGTCGCCTTCATCCGTGCGCTGCAGGCACTGAAGAAGCTCAAGGGCGTCAACCACGATCAGGATGTCGGTATCGGTATTGCCAAGCGTGCCATGGAAGAGCCGCTGCGCCAGATCGTCACCAACTCCGGTGATGAGGCCTCCGTGGTGCTCAATAAGGTCGAAGAGGGCAAAGGCAATTATGGTTACAACGCCCAGACCGGTGAGTATGGCGATATGATCGAGGCGGGTATCCTGGATCCAACCAAGGTCAGCCGTTCTGCGCTGCAGAATGCGGCGTCGGTAGCCGGCCTGATGATCACCACCGAAGCGATGGTGGCTGAACTGCCGAAGGACGATAAGGGCGGCATGCCGGACATGGGTGACATGGGTGGCATGGGTGGTATGGGTGGCATGGGTGGTATGGGCGGTATGATGTAACCATCCCCACCGTTGTACGCGGTAATTAGAGAAGGCCCTGTCCTGTGACAGGGCCTTCTCTTTTTATGTCACCGGCTCTCAGTCTGGGACAAGGGCGGGCGATTCTGTGAAAATGTGCCTCGAGAATCGAAAACAATCGTAAGCGAGCTATTGCCACCATGCCGGCGCTACCCACCGAACACCTCCCCCAGTCTCTCGGCGAGCGTGTCAATCACGCATGGAATCAGTATCGGGAACGCGCAGCCGCAGCGGATGGTGAGTGGATACTGGCAACCGCACCGCTTCTAGAGCTGACCCGGGTGTGGGCATGCAGTGAGTTCGTGGCCAAGGCGTGCATTCAGTACCCCGGGTTGTTGAAAGATCTCGTGGAAAGCGGAGATCTGGATCAACGCTACCCGGCAACGACCTACAACGAGCGCCTTGATTCCTTGCTGATGAGCGTGGCCGATGAGGCGGCGCTCGCCCAGCGGTTGCGCGAGTTCCGGCGCCGCGAGATGGTGCGTATCGCCTGGCGTGACCTGGCTGACAAGGCGGATCTGGACGAGGTGCTGATCGACACCTCAGCGCTGGCCGATGCCTGCATCCAGCAGGCGCTCCTGCGGCTGGACGAGTGGCAGCAGGCTGAATGGGGTGTTCCGACCGGCGATCAGTCGGGTTCCGCGCAATCCCTGGTGGTGCTGGGGATGGGCAAGCTAGGCGCCCGTGAGCTCAACTTTTCTTCCGATATCGATCTTATTTTTGCCTATCCCGAGGGCGGAAAAACGGTTGGGACGGCGCGTGAGCGAACCAATGAGCAGTACTTTCTGCGTCTCGGGCAGCGCCTGGTGCGGGTGTTGGACGAGCACACGCCGGACGGTTACGTTTTCCGTGTCGATATGCGCCTGCGCCCGTATGGTGATGTGGGCCCGTTGGCCATGAGTTTTGCGGCACTGGAGACCTACTACCAATCGCAGGGTCGCGAATGGGAGCGGTATGCCATGATCAAGGCCCGGGTGGTCGCCGGCAGCCAACCCGCGGGCGAGCAGGTGCTCGATCTGCTGCGACCCTTCGTCTATCGGCGCTATCTCGATTTCGGCGCCTTTGAATCCCTGCGCGATATGAAGCAGATGATCACCCGCGAGGTGCAGCGCAAGGGGATGGCGGCAAACGTCAAACTGGGCGCGGGGGGTATACGCGAGATCGAGTTCATCGGGCAGGCGTTTCAGTTGATTCGCGGCGGTCGTGAACCCGCACTTCGCGTGCGACCGATTCAGGATGTTCTGACCGTGCTGGCTGAGCACGAATTGCTGCCCCGCTATGCCGCGGAGGAGTTGCGCGCGGCGTACCGTTTCCTGCGCCGTGTCGAGAACCGTCTGCAGGAGCGAGCGGATCTGCAGGTGCATAGCCTGCCAGACGATCGCGAGGGGCGTCTCACTCTGACATTGGCGATGGGGTATGCCGACTGGCGGGATTTCGAGCGCGATCTGCTCCGCCATCGCGGCCGCGTCGCCGCGCACTTCGAGCAGGTCTTCGCCGCCCCTCAGGGGGAGGAGCCCGAAGCGAGCGATGACCATTGGCTGCCCATCTGGTTGGGCAGCCTGCCCGGGGAAGAGGCAGAGCGGTATGTGATCAACGAGGGATATGCCAATCCCGGAGAAGCACTGCGACTGATACAGGCCCTGCGTCAATCGCATGCTTGTCGCGCCTTGTCAGTACGGGGACGGGGGCGGTTGGATCGCCTGATGCCACTGCTGCTGGGGGCGGTCGCAAACACCGAGCAACCCGATGTCTGTCTGCCGCGGGTTCTGGCGCTGATCGAGGCCGTGGCCCGGCGGACCTCCTATCTTTCCCTGCTTATCGAACACCCTATGGCGCTCTCGCAGCTGGTAAAGCTCGCGGCGGCAAGTCCGTGGATCGCCCGGCTGCTGACACGTCACCCGTTGTTGCTGGACGAGCTGCTCGATCCGCGCGCGCTCTATCAACCGGCCACGCGCACGGAGCTGGATCGCGAACTGGCGGAGCGCTTGCAGGCAGTGCCTTCTGAGGATCTCGAACAGCAGATGGAGGCGCTACGGCTGTTCAAACAAGCCAATGAGCTGCGCGTTGCCGCGGCGGATGTCGCGGGTGTAATGCCCCTCATGATCGTCAGTGACCATCTGACCTGGATCGCGGAGACCGTTTTGACTCAGGTGCTGAGGTTGGCGTGGGAGCAGATCAGCGCGCGTCATGGGGAGCCGGCCTATACGGTCGCAGGCGAGCGCCGCAAGGCGTGTTTTGCCATACTGGCCTACGGCAAACTCGGCGGTTTGGAGCTGGGTTATGGCTCCGATCTGGACATCGTCTTTCTGCACGACAGTGCGGGTTCGGATCAGCACACCGAGGGTGCCAGGAGCGTGGAAAACAGCGTCTTTTTTGCACGGCTGGCGCAGCGAATCATCCATCTTCTGAGCACCGCAACCGCGGCCGGAGTGCTCTATGAGGCGGATACCCGACTGCGCCCGAGTGGTGCTTCGGGCCTGTTGGCGAGCAATGTCGACGCCTTTGCCGACTACCAGCGCAACGAGGCGTGGACATGGGAACACCAAGCGCTGACGCGGGCACGGCTGGTGGCGGGCGATACGGCTCTGGATGCGCGTTTCACCGCGATCAGGGCTGAAGTGCTCTCTCTCCCGCGCGATCCTGAGAAACTGCTCCTCGACGTGCGTCAGATGCGACAGAAGATGCGCGATCAGTTGGGCAGCGGTGCCGAGGACACCTTCGATCTGAAGCAGGATGCGGGCGGTATCGCCGATATCGAATTCCTCGTCCAATACCTTGTTTTGCACTGGGCGCCAGGCTATCCCGCGGTCTACTTCTATACCGACAATATCAGACAACTGGAAGCGCTGGCGCGTGAAGGGCTGCTGTCGGAGCAGGATGCAGGCGCGTTGATGGACATCTATCGCAAGTTCCGATCCCGAATTCATCAGTTGAAATTGCAGGAGGTGGAAGGGCGGGTCAGTAGTGAAGAGTATCGTGCTGAGCGTGCAGAAGTGACCCGCCTGTGGAACGCAATCATTGGAACGGCGTGAAGCGCCTGGCTATCAACCCTGGCGGAAAGTGAGCTAAAATCTGGCCCCTTATGCGGCATCGACGTGTCGCAACGGATTTCACCGAGGAGAGTACAGTATGTCGTTTGCCGATCGCGACGGCGTTATCTGGATGGACGGCGAAATGGTGCCGTGGCGGGAGGCCAAGGTGCATGTGCTGACGCACACCCTCCACTACGGAATGGGCGTCTTCGAGGGTATCCGCGCCTACCACACTGATAAAGGACCGGCGATATTCCGGCTCCAAGAGCACACCGATCGACTATTTCGTTCGGCACATATTCTTGCTATGCCCATGCCGTTTGATAAAGCAACGATCAACCGAGCGATCGTTGCATCCGTGAAGGAGAACGGGCTCGATAGCGCCTATGTTCGTCCCGTGGTTTTCTACGGATCCGAAGGCATGGGCTTGCGTGCTGACAATCTCAAAGTGCATGTGTCGATAGCCGCCTGGTCATGGGGGGCCTATCTCGGCGCCGAGAATCTGGAGAAAGGGATTCGTATCCGCACCTCCTCGTTCAATCGGCATCACGTTAACGTCACCATGTGCCGGACCAAAGCCAACGGCAATTACATCAACTCCATGCTGGCCTTGAACGAGGCGCTCTCGTGCGGGTACGACGAAGCGCTGCTCCTCGATACCGAAGGCTACGTGGCGGAAGGCAGCGGCGAGAATCTGTTCATCATTCGCGATGGGATGATCTACACACCGGAACTGACTTCGGCACTCGACGGTATCACGCGCCAGACGGTCGCGACGCTGGCAGAAGAGTTGGGCTACAGGATTCGCGAAAAGCGCATCACACGCGATGAGGTTTATGTGGCGGACGAGGCGTTCTTCACCGGCACCGCCGCGGAGGTAACACCGATCCGCGAGGTCGACAATCGCTCTATCGGTGATGGCCGACGCGGTCCCATTACCGAGCGTTTGCAGGGACTCTATTTTGATGTGGTCCAGGGTAGAGCCGAGGACACCCGTGGCTGGCTTACCGTCGTCGCGTAATCGCCCGAAATCCAGGAGACAAAGATGCCCGGTTCCAATTCCGCTGCACACCAGCGTGACTATCAGACCCCCAATGCGCAATCCGAAGTCAAAGTCACCGCCAAGGATCTGCCGCTGCTCTGCCCCCTGCCGGGTTCCAGCCTCTGGGATTCGCACCCGCGCGTGTTTCTACCGATTGCCGATGCCCCGGATGGGCGGGCGGAATGCCCCTACTGCGGCACCTGGTACCTCCTCGAAGGCGGCGTTACATCCAGCCACTAGCCCAGAAATCCAACGCTTCTTGTTGTAGGCGTGGTGCACATGTGAAGGAGTCGGGTGGAACATTGATCGTTGGTCCCGCCTGGATCGGTGATATGGTGATGGCGCAAAGCTTGTTCAAAGCCTTGAAACATCAGAACCCCGAGCAGCCGATCGATGTTGTTGCACCTGGTTGGTCCCTACCGCTTCTGCAGCGCATGCCGGAAGTGCGCCAAGCGCACCGGTTGGCCGCCGCGCACGGTGATCTTGCATTGTCGGAGCGCTTGGCGTTGGGGCGGCGCTTACGTTCGCTGGCGTTCGATCAGGCCATTGTGCTACCGCGCTCTCTCAAGTCGGCCATCGTACCCTGGGCAGCACGAATACCGATCCGCACCGGCTATCGCGGCGAATGGCGCTACGGGCTGCTGAATGACATCCGTAGGCTGGACAAGATACAACTGTCGAGAACGGTTGACCGCTATGTGGCGCTCGGTTGCGATCGTGACGCACAGTCGCCGCTCCAGGTCTTTGAACCTCGGCTCGAAGTGGATCAGGCCAATCAGCGACATCTTCTGGGAAAACTGGGGCTCGAGAGCGACACGGCGATTGCAGCTCTTTTGCCTGGAGCAGAGTACGGACCGGCTAAGCAGTGGCCTGCGCATCATTTCCATGCACTTGCGGCTCGTTTGGTAGAAAACGGATTCCACTGTTGGGTGCTGGGGTCGAAGAAAGAATTCGCATTAGGAGAAGAGATCTCGGCATCGCTCGGGGGAGTGCGTAATCTTTGCGGAAGTACCGAGTTGATCGATGCAGTGGATCTGCTTTCCCTGTGCGAGGTGGTCGTCACTAACGACTCGGGATTGATGCACATAGCTGCAGCGGTCGGCACGCGCGTGGTGGCTATTTTTGGTTCATCGAGCCCTGACTATACGCCGCCGCTAAGCAGCTCTGCCTCCGTTCTGACCTTGGCGTTGGATTGCAGTCCCTGTTATCAACGCGCTTGTCCGCTGGGGCACACACGCTGCCTCAAAGATCTGCGCCCCGAAACAGTGCTGGCTGCCTGTGGCGTAGCGCATTGAATCGGTCTATGCCACACGTGGAGAGAAATCTGCGTGCCGATCTGACGCTTCTGCTTCTCTTTACGTTTCCTATGGCCGGTTTTCTTGTCCGGCATTGGATGAGCACTATTTTTGTATTACTGGCGGTGTTGCTGGGTTGTTCCCGGCGGGAGTGGCGATTGCGGTATGTTGAGACGCAGGAACGGGCTTTGCTGGGAATAATGCTGCTCTATTTTCTCAGTTTCATCCTCTCCGCCGCGGTAAATGGCGCCTGGGCTGAATACGTCGGTCGATTGGGGGTCGAGCTGCGTTTTCTCCTCTTTATTCCACTCTATCTATTGGTAAGGGAGATGGAAGACGCGCATGAGTGGTTGATCAAAGGTTGCGGTGTGGCGGCGTTTGTTGGCTTCGGACAAGCGCTGTACGAGGGAATTTGGCTAGGGAGTCCGGTGGTGGCCGGTGTCTACGGTAATCAGATCGTGGTCGGCACTGTCCATGCCCTTTATGCCGGGCTCCTCCTGGAACGCGCCTGGGATGCACGGGGCACGATTGAGGGATGGGTGTTTGCCATGGCAGCGCTCGCATCCGCTGGGGTTACCCTGTTTGCAGGTTCGCGTGGAGGGTATCTTGTATTGACCGGGGTTCTGATGGTGTGGGCTGTTATCAGATTACCCCCGCGATGTACGCTTGTGTTCTTACTGATACTGGCTGCGACGTCGATGCTGCTTTATGGATCTGTCGAACGCTTGAAGATGCGTGTTGATGCGGCAATTGGTGAAGTAGACATCTATCTCACGTTAGAAGAACCAGCGAAGCATGAGGGGCCGTTGACGAGCCTGGGCCAACGATTCGAGATGTGGAAGACAGCTTGGTGGATGTTTCTTGATAATCCGGTTTTTGGTGTTGGGCGTCATCGCTACAACGAGGTCGCTAAGGAATACGTCGAGAAGGAGTTGGTCCATCATGACGCAGCATCACATGGGCATCCACACAACGCCTATCTGGCGATGGCCGCCGAAAAGGGAATCCTCGGGTTGCTGGTATTCGTTGCACTCTTGCTGTTTCCCTTTGGGCGGTTCATCGCTGGGAGGGCGCGTCCATCAACGGCAGGGGTGGGCGGGGTTTTACTGATTGTGACATTCATGCTGGCATCACTGACGGAGTCGTCACCTTTTTATCAGGGCAGCTTCGTCTCTATTTTCATGGTTTTTCTCGCAGTCCTTTTCTCTGCTAGCGAGTCGAAACCTGTACGCCCATTGCATTGAAGCAGGTCGCCGGCTAAAAACTCCTGATTAACAAACGACAAGAGTCGACGAACCAAAAAGGGCAATTATCGTAGGGTAAAGATGATGCTGAAACTAAGTGCCTGTGTTATCTCTTTCAATGAAGAGAAGAAAATAGAGGACTGCCTGCGCAGTCTGCAGCCTTTGGTGGATGAGATAGTGGTGGTTGATTCTCTGAGTCAGGATCGTACCGTCGAGATTGCGAAACGATACACGGATCGCGTCATCAGCCAGCCTTTCCTTGGGTATATCGAGCAGAAGAATTTCGCGGTAGACCACGCAACCCATGATTGGATACTGGCGCTTGACTGTGATGAGCGGATATCCAGTGAGCTTGCACGATCGATAGAGCAGATACGAGGTCGATTGGCTGAATACGATGCCTATCGGATGGCCCGCAAAACTTTTTATATCTATCGTTGGATCAATCACTGTTGGTATCCGGATGCCAAGGTCCGGTTGTTTGATAGAAGAAAGGCCCGTTGGGGCGGCATTAATCCGCATGATCGAATAGAGGTTGACTCAGACAAAGTTGCCTGGCTCGAGGGTGACATCCTTCACTATTCGTTCGACTCGATTTCCGACCATCTTAAAACCATTGATCGATTCACTGAAATCGGCGCCCAGGAGTTGTTGGCGCGAGGCAGGCGGGTAACGGTGTTCACTCCGGTGAATCACGCGGTCTGGACCTTCATTAAGGTCTATTTCGTCAAGCAAGGTTTTCGTGATGGATTCGCCGGCTTTGTCGTGGCCGTACTTTCTTTTGTGCACGCTTTCGTGAAGTACACCAAGGCGTGGATTGCCAAACGGCATGGCCCGGAAACTAAAGAAATCGCCGACTGATTTCCAAGGCGGCAGCTTCGAGATCAATACCATCCATGTCGGTCGCTTTCAATGATGTGGGAGGTGAAAAGGCAAGACGGTTCTTCTCTGCGCTCAAGGTTTGCCAGCGCAGCGAAGTCGAAGAACGCTTGTGCGGATAAAAACCGACGGTGGGTAGGTTCAGAGCGCCGGCTATATGAAGCGGGCCTGTGGAGCCGCTAATGAAAAGGTCCGCGCAGCTCAGTAGCAGTGCGAAGGCCACCAACCCCCGCTCCGATCTGTGGACGATGCAGAGGCGGCCGTTTGAGCGCAATATTCCGCCGAGGTGTTCTGCTATGCCAGCCTCGCCCGGGCCTGCGGTTAAGACAAAAGCAACGGGTTTGGTCGGTTGCAGGGCCAGGGCGAGTCGCGCATACTGCGCCGGGCTCAGGTTGGTCGCAGAGCCGCCGCTTCCGGGGTGGATGAAGACGAACTGGTGTCGCCTGTCGGTCTCAAGCAAGTTGTCGAGTTCTTTGCGCAGAGCGAGTCGTTCTTTTTCTGGAAACACAAGATAGGGTGGTTCAGGAGAGGTGGGACAAGGGATACCCATTTCTCCAAGAAAAAATTTGACGAGATCCTGGTTGTACTCCCATTCTGGTTTTAATGATCTCGAGCGACTCTGGAGAAGGCGGTGGTTGTAGCAGGCTTGAGCCCATTTTGTGGCCGGTGCCAACCGATAGGGAATCCCGGATAACCACGTTGCGATACCAATTCGCCCGGTTGAGAAAAGCGTAATCACAGCGTCGTAGCGGCGTGATCGCATGGTGCTGATCAGTCTCAGGAATTGACGCAAGCCAGCTCCGGGTCCCGGATCGTCGATTACGCCGTCGATCCATTGGCAATGCTCAGCGAGGGGACGGGTGTAGTGAGGTACCAGGACCTCAAGTTTACACTGCGGCAGTGCTTTCTTTAAAAGCGCGAGGCTAGGCCATGACAGCATGAAGTCGCCGAGTTTGTCGTTGCGGACGACGAGTATTTTTTTGGGCATGTCCACGAGCAGCAGATTATACGTTCTGCGGCGTATGATGAAAGAGCGTTGATAGGGGTGACAAAGTGCGAAACTACGGCAACAAACGGGTAATGGTAACGGGAGGGGCTGGATTCATTGGCTCACATCTTTGTGAGCGCCTGTTGAAGGCAGGCCATGAGGTGCTCTGTGTCGATAATTTCTTCACTGGCACACGAGGAAATATCCAGCAACTGATCACAGATCCGGCATTCGAGGTTTTACGGCACGATGTTACGTTTCCGCTCTACGTCGAGGTGGATGAGATCTACAATCTAGCCTGCCCTGCTTCGCCCATCCACTATCAGCACGACCCCGTTCAGACGACGAAGACCAGCGTCATGGGTGCGATCAATATGCTGGGCCTGGCAAAACGTCTGAGAATCAGGATCCTTCAGGCATCAACCAGTGAGGTATATGGTGACCCCGAGATTCATCCTCAGACGGAGAGTTACTGGGGACGTGTCAATCCGATTGGTTCGCGAGCCTGCTACGATGAAGGAAAACGCTGCGCCGAAACGCTGTTCTTCGATTACAACCGCCAGCATGGACTGCATATAAAGGTAGCCCGTATCTTCAATACCTACGGTCCGCGAATGCACCCCAACGATGGTCGAGTGGTGTCGAACTTCATTGTCCAGGCGCTCAGAGACGAGAACATTACGATTTATGGGGATGGCTCGCAAACGCGGTCTTTCTGCTATATCGATGACATGGTAGAAGGTCTGGTTGCGTTGATGGAGAGTGAGGATGGTGTGACGGGGCCCATCAATTTGGGCAACCCAGGTGAGTTTACGATACGCGAATTGGCGGAAACGGTGATTGAGCTGATTGGTTCGCGCTCCAAGATTGTCAACCTGCCCCTACCCGCAGACGATCCCAAACAGCGCCAGCCTGATATCGAATTGGCGCGATCGAAGTTGGGCTGGGACCCCGTTGTTCCGCTGCGGGAGGGGTTGGTAAAAACGATTGATTATTATGAGGAGTTGTTGCGCCAGTAATTGCCGTCAGCTGTGGGCGGCGTGTTGCGCGGGAACCGAATCTGTTCGCCCGGTCTCCGCGTTTCAGTTGCGCTGTTCCGGTAAACCCGCCACCAGAAATTCGCGCCATTTTCCGACGACGGTTGTGGTCCGAAACTCCGCGCTTAGCGATACGAGCGGTCGATTTCCGTTTCGCCAACGCTGCAACTTGGCGCTGATGGATCGAACATCGCCGGCATCGACGAGTTGCTCGGGTCCACCGAGTATTTCGCGTGCCGATCCAAATTCGTGGGCGAGAACCGGTGTTCCCAAGGCATTGGATTCTGCGAAGACCAGGCCGAACGTTTCCGGGTGCACATTCTGCGGGTAGAACACGCATAAGGCTTCCCGGACATGTTTAAAGACTTCGTGTTGCGCCAGACGACCCAATAGATGGACGCCGGGTTGACTTAGCAGAGCGCTGTCATAGCGCTTGTTCTGTTCCAGCGACTCGAGTGACTCACCAGCGACATAAAGTTGCAGGGACGGCAGCACTTTGCGGATTGCCGAAAAGGTGGTAAGTGCCTGATTCAAACCTTTGTTGGCAGTGCTGAAGAAGATCAGCTTGTCGGGATCTACAGGCGTCCCATCAGGCATCAACCTATCGTCGACAGGATTGTAGATACGTTTCACAGGGACTATTCCGCCGCCGCCCCATAATGCGCCGAGCGCACGCGCGCCCTTTCCGTTGATCAGGCGATCGGTGGCACGACAGTGCGCGTCGGATACAGTCACTACTGAACATCTGCTGCGCGCCAGTCCGATTCGCTGAAAGGCGGTTTCGGCTCTTTGCCAATTGTGGATCCAGGAGACCATGGCTGCTAAAGGGAAGCGCGCGCGCAGCTTGGGTACAAGCTTGTGCTTGCGCAAGACAATGACCCAGTCGGGGGGTGGACCGCAGAACGGATCCGGTTCCTCCAGGGGCACATAACGCAGGCCTGGATGGGGGGAAACCGGCAGTATGCGCGCCCGTTGGGCAACCACGACTTCGTGGGCGGTGGAAAGACCCTCCGCTATCCGCACCACAGTGGATTCCGTGCCTCCGATTCCCCTTTGGGCCATCAGCTCTGCATCGTAGGCGAAACTGGTCAGGGCGTCATAGAATAAGACTCGCATGGTGCGATTATAATGACTCCACTCCCAAGAACCATCGCCGGTACTTCGGCTTTTGCGCTGTGCTATTATCGGGCGCCAAGTGCTACGCCTCAGCTCGCAGCAAGATGAAAACCAACGTTCCTGAATTTGCCCTTAGCGATGTTCTTATCGTCGGCGATATGATGCTCGACCGCTATTGGCACGGCCCCACGTCGCGCATCTCCCCCGAAGCACCCGTTCCCGTGGTTCAGGTGCGTGAATCCGAGGAGCGACCGGGTGGTGCCGGTAACGTTGCACTCAATGTCGCCGCGCTCGGCGGCCGTGCCACCGTGGTGGGTCTGGTTGGCGGGGACGAAGCCGGCGACAGGCTGGGGCGACTGCTGGGCGATATGGGTGTCCGGTGCCGGCTTGTGGTTCAGGACGACAAGCCGACCATCACCAAGCTTCGGGTTATCAGTCGTCATCAACAACTCATTCGCGTCGATTTCGAAGACAGCTTTTTCGGCTGCGACGACTCGGGGGTGGTTGATGCATTCAACGTCGCCGTTGCCGCTACCGGAGCGGTGATCATCTCCGACTACGGCAAGGGCACGCTGCAGCACACGCAGCAGTTGATCAGCACGGCGCGGGCGGCAGGCAAACCTGTTCTGGTCGATCCCAAAGGGAGCGATTTTTCACACTATCGTGGGGCCACGCTGATTACTCCCAATCTTGCCGAGTTCGAAGCGGTCGTCGGCGTCTGCACCGATCAGGCTGAGATCGTGAAAAAGGGCCTGGGGTTGATCACGCAACTCGGGCTCGACGCCTTGCTGGTAACACGTGGCGAGCAGGGCATGACGCTGATCAAACCCGATTCCGAGCCGCTGCATCTGCCGACCCATGCCCGCGAGGTGTTCGATGTCACCGGCGCGGGCGATACGGTGATCTCCGTACTGGCGGCCGCGCTGGCCGCGGGCCAGTCTCTGGAACAGGCCACGGCGCTGTCCAACCTGGCGGCAGGGATCGTGGTGGCTAAGTTGGGTACCGCCGCGGTCAGTGTCCCGGAATTGCAGCGGGCGCTGCACCAACTCGACGAGGTGGAGCAGAACATCGTCAGCGAAGGGCAGCTGCTCGAGCTGGTGGGTATCGCCCGCGCGCACGGTGAACGCATCGTCATGACCAATGGTTGTTTCGATATTCTGCACGCCGGCCATGTGGCCTACCTCAACCAGGCGCGGCGTCTGGGCGACCGCCTCATCGTGGCCGTCAACGACGATGATTCCGTGCGCCGCCTCAAGGGCGCGACCCGGCCAGTGAATCATCTGCAGGAGCGGATGGAGGTGCTGGCCGGACTTGGCAGCGTCGATTGGGTGGTCCCGTTTACCGAGGATACGCCCGAGTGCCTCATCTGTGCGGTAATGCCTGATATCCTGGTTAAGGGCGGCGATTACCGTCCCGAGCAGATTGCCGGCCACGATTGCGTCAAGGCCAATGGCGGCGAGGTGGTGGTGCTCGCCTTTCGCGCGGGGTGTTCGACCACCCGCATCATCGAAACGATCACCAAAGAGTGACTCTCCGGGGATGACTCGCGTGAATCCGACTGATTTCATAACGGCCGAAATCGAGGCGTCGCTCGATGTAAAGCGCCAGATTGCGGCTAATCCCGTGTCGGTCACTCGCATTGCGGATATCGCACAACGCTGCGCGCGTGCCCTGGAGGGCGGGGGTAAAGTGATGCTTGCCGGCAATGGCGGCAGCGCGGCGGATGCGCAGCACATCGCCGCGGAGTGGGTGGGCCGTTTCAAAAGAGAGCGCCGCCCGCTGCCCGCGATGGCCCTGACGACCGACACTTCGCTGCTCACGGCGGTTGGTAACGACTATGGGTTCGAGGAGATCTTTGCAAGGCAGGTGCTGGGGCTGGCGAGACCCGGGGATGTCTTCATCGGCATTTCGACCTCCGGCAACTCCGCCAATGTCTTGAAGGCACTCGATGCCTGCCGCGAAATGGGTGTTTCTACCGTCGGACTGACCGGCGCCGGTGGTGGCAAGATGGCGGCGCGGTGCGACCTGTTGCTGGATGTGCCTTCGACAGACACCCCCAGGATACAGGAAGCACACATAGTGATTGGCCATATCGTCTGTGCACTGGTGGACGAGTTCCTGTTTGGTGAAAAGGCCGGGGAGGAGAAATCGTGATTGTCGTTACCGGCGGTGCAGGATTCATCGGTAGTAATATCGTCAAAGCGCTCAACGCACGGGGGCGTGATGACATTCTGGTTGTCGACGATCTGGAAGAGGGCATCAAATTTCACAATCTCACCGATTGCGCGATCTGGGATTATCAGGACAAAGAGGATTTTCTCGCCCGCATCGTATCGGGAGAGGGCTTTGCCGCGCCGATCGAGGCAATCTTCCATGAGGGCGCCTGCTCTGCGACCACCGAATGGAACGGGCGTTACATGATGCGTAACAACTTCGAGTATTCGAAACTGTTGCTGCACTACTGCCTGGAGCGGGAAGCTTCTTACCTCTACGCGTCGAGTGCCGCGGTGTACGGGGGGAGTGACACTTTCCGTGAAGCGCCGGAGTATGAGGCGCCGCTGAACGTCTACGGTTATTCGAAGCTATTGTTCGATCAGTACGTACGACGGCTGCTGCCAGAGGCGCGCAGCCAAATCGCGGGATTTCGCTATTTCAATGTCTATGGCCCGCGCGAGAGCCACAAAGGCGGCATGGCGAGCGTCGCCTTTCATTTCAACAATCAGGTATTGGCGGAAGGCAAAGCACGGCTGTTCGAAGGGTCGGACGGCTACGGCAATGGGGAGCAGCGGCGGGATTTTGTCTATGTCGGCGATGCGGTGGATGTCAATCTGTGGTTTTTCGACAATCCGGACAAGTCGGGAATCTACAATGTCGGCACTGGACGCAGTCAGACCTTCAACGACGTTGCCCGGGCGGTAATCGACTGGCACGAGCGTGGCGAGTTGGAGTACATCTCCTTCCCGGATCATCTCAAAGGCCGTTACCAGAGCTTTACCGAGGCCGAGTTGACCCGCTTACGCGAATGCGGCTACCAGGCACCCTTCCGCAATGTCGCGGAGGGTGCAAAAATCTACCTCGATTGGCTCAACGGTCGGGCTGCTCTGTAAGCGATTTGTCGATCTGCTGGCAAGGGCGAGCAGTCCACGATCGAGGGTTGAGTAAAGCGGCTACGGCGTTTCCTGGGTTTCGGCGGCGGCGCTGTTCACGGTGCTGAGCTGCAAGCGATGGAGTTCCCGGTAGCGACCTTTTTTTGCAAGCAACTCACTGTGGCTGCCCGTCTCGACGATTCGTCCATGCTCCATCATTACGATGCGATCCGCATGCTCGATGGTCGAGAGCCGGTGGGCGATGACCAGAGTGGTGCGCCCGCTGCGCAGCCGCTCGACCGCTTCCTGAATATGACGTTCGGAATGGCTATCGAGCGCGGAGGTCGCCTCATCCAAAAGCAGTATGGGCGCATCTTTGAGGATGGCGCGGGCGATCGCCAACCGCTGGCGCTGCCCTCCCGATAATTTCAGGCCGCTTTCTCCTATCAGGGTGTCGAGACCCTGTGGCATGCGTTCCACGAACTCCAGGACATGAGCCGCTCGCGCGGCTTCGAGGATCTGTTCCTCGCTGGCCTGGTTGAGCGCGCCGTAGGCGATGTTGGCGCGTACCGTATCGTTAAACAGCACAACCTCCTGACTGACCAGCGAGATGTGTGAGCGCAGGTTGCGCACATCGAACTCTTCGATATCGACGCCGTCGATGAGCAATCGGCCCTGGGTGGGATGAATAAAGCGCGGTATGAGGTTCATCAGTGTCGTTTTACCGCTGCCGGATGCGCCGACGAGTGCGATGGTCTCGCCCGGTTCGATCACCAGGTCAAGTTCGCGCAGTACAGGCGCATCGTCCTGGTAGGCAAACGAAAGCTGCTGGAAACGGATTTCGCCCCGCAGGTGTGATATTTCCACTGTACCGTTCCGGGGTTCCGGTGGTTCGTCGATAAGCGCGAAGACACTGCCCGCAGCGGCGAGTCCGCGTTGCAGGTTCTCGTTTACCTTCGTCAGACGTTTGAGCGGCCGGAACAGCAAGCCTGTGGCGACGAAATAGGAAACGAACTCGCCGGCGGTGAAGTGATTCTGCGCAGCCTGATACGAGGCGATATAGACTATGAGGGCTAACGCGACCACGGCTGCCAACTGTACCGTCGGCACCAGAAACGCCGATGTGGCGACCACCTTGACATTGAGCTGGCGCAAGCCGTTGGCGATGATATCGTGGCGTTGCTGCTCGTAGTTTTCGCCGCCAAAGAGCTTGACGACTTTGTGCCCGATGATCGTCTCTTCGAGTACGTGGGTGAGATCACCCATCCGGCCCTGCAGCGCGATATTGAGTTGGCGCATTCTGCGATTGGCGTATTTCAGTACCGGTATCAGCAGCGGCGTGACCGCGAGCATGATGAGGGTGAGCTGCCAATTGAGGTAAAACATCCACGCCAGGAGGCCGATCAACGCAAGGCCGTCCTGGACCAGCACCAGCAGCACCTCCGTCGAGGCCTGCGCAACCTGCGTGACATCGTAAGTGGCTTTGGATACGGTGCGTCCCGTTGCGGTATCCGAGTAATAACGTGCGGGTAGCACCAGCAACTTGTTGAACATCTCTTTGCGCAGATCCATCACGACCCGCTGCGCGATCCAGTTGAGCCCCACACTGCTGATGAAGGTGCCGATTCCGCGAACCAGAAAGATGACCACCAGAATAATCGGGGTCCACACTATCGTGGCGGGATCCTTGTTGATGAAGCTGCCGTCGATGACGGGCCTGAACCAGGCGGGCATCGCCGGTTCGCTGAGCGCGAAGAGCACCATGCCGATCACCGCCACTGCGAACATGCGCCAATAGGGGCGCACGTAACTCAACAGTCGCCGATAAAGATACGCGCTGCTCGCGGAGTCTTCGGGTGCTGAGTGAGTTGTCATTTAATCTGTATGGCGGATCGATTTGGCCGTCATCATAGCAAGGATGCACCGTTGTCGGCTCGGTTCAATAGGGACTTTCCTGTCCCGACGGGCCATGCTTGAAGCGTTTGTGAACCCAGAAATACTGCTCCGGCGCTCGCGCGATCAACTCTTCGAAGACATGATTGATGCGCTGTGTGTCAGCGGTCAGATCTGCGGTCGGAAAATCCTCGAGCGCGGGGAGAAAGATCAACTCGTATCCATAGTCCCGTTCACGGCGACGGGCAAAGAATGGCACCACCCGCGCGCCTGAGATGCGTGCAAACCGCGAGGTTGCCGGATTACTGGCGGCGGGGATACCGAAGAACGTCGCAAAGACACGATTGGTCCCGCCAAAACTCTGATCGGGAGCATACCAAATGATCTTGTTCTCCTTGAGGCGGCGAATGACGCCGCGCACGTTCTCCTTCGGAATGGCCTCTTCATAGAGCTTGTCGCGCTGTCCGCGCAGATGTGTACCGATGGGATTTTCATCGCCGGCCCGGTAGGTGACATCGATGGGACGCAGCATCGACATCAGGCGTGCGCTGATCTCCAGTGTCGTGAAGTGCGCTGTCAGCAAAATGACGCCTTTACCCGTCTGCAGCGCCTGCTCGATATGTTCATAGCCCTGCGTGCTGAGCAAAGGCCGCAGCCTGGCATCGCTCGCCCACCAGCTCAGTGCGATCTCAAACAGGCTGATGCCCAGGGCCTGGAAATGCTCGCGTGCGAGCGCCTGGCAGTCGGTTTCACTTTTCTGCGGGAAACAGAGTCGCAGATTGGTAAGCACGATGCGCCGATGCCGGCCGGCAAGACGCCACAACAGGTTGCCGAGTGTTCGGCCCAGCCGCAGCTGGACTTGATAGGGCAGGGCGACCGAGAGCCGCAACAGCCCCAGGCCGATCCAGCTTGGCCAGTGGCGGGGTGCCAGCATCTGCAGACTAAAGGTGGATCGCTCTGTCATCACGGTTTGCTTGCGCGGCAAAGGGCGCATTCTACGGGCTTCACCCTCGGCCGCTCAATTCGAGCTGGTCAGGATGTGCCGCATTAGCTCATCCAGGCGCTGAGTCACTTCGATCGTTGCAATGCGCGACATGGCCTCAGCCGATCGCACCCGCTTACCCCACGGCGCCTCCTCAGGGGTTAGCCCAAGTTCCGCCTGCAACGCCTGCGGGTAATGATTGATCACCCATTGTTGGCTGCAATGGGGTCCGGTGCGCGACGGATTGGATGTGACATAAAGACCGATAACCGGTGTGCCCACGGTAGAGGCAATATGGGCGGGTCCTGAATCGGGAGCAATGACTGCCGTCGCGCGGTCGATCAATACCAGTAGCTCTTTGAGGCTGGTTTGTCCGATCAGATCGCGGGGGTGATGGCGCGAGTGTTGAGCGATCGCCCTGCCCATGGCCTTCTCCTGATCGGAACGACCGCCGGACAACACCACCTGCATATCATGCCGCTCGACGGCGTGGTCAGCCACAGCGGCATACCGGTCCGGGGACCAGTTGCGCCAATTGCGCCTGCGATCCGAGGAGCACGGACTGATGAGCAGCAGGGGTTT
The DNA here is from genome assembly GCA_008501635.1 of Pseudomonadota bacterium. Classification (NCBI taxonomy): domain Bacteria; kingdom Pseudomonadati; phylum Pseudomonadota; species Pseudomonadota bacterium. Next base: position 61,635 of record QQUJ01000027.1, on the reverse strand, counting down.
GTCGGCGGGTACCAGTGTGGCGATTCTCTCAACCGCAGCCGGTGGCTGCGGGATATCCCAGCGCACTACGCGCTCTTCAATCCCCAACGCCTCGGCAAAACCGAACAATCCCTCCATGACATGTTGTCGTTCTCTGGCAGCGATGCGCGCATTGGTGAACAGCCACTGATAGTCCTTGGCGCGTGCCCTATCGAAACCGAGGCGGATATCGGCACGCAGCATGAGGCTGGCAACACTGGCACGCAATGCGATCTGCATCAGCAGCAGGACATCGAAGCGCCGGCCTCGCAACTTCGCATGCAGGGACCGGTAGGCGCGCCAGCCGTCCGCTTTGTCGAAAATGATAAACTCGATGCCCGGTATGTCGCCGAGCAGCTCCGCTTCAACCCGGCCGATAACCCAGGTGATGCGCGTTTGCGGCCAGTGGGCTTGAAGCGTGCGTACCACCGGAAGTGTGTGGCAGACGTCGCCAATTGCCGACAGACGAAGAATACATATACTCTCGGGCGCATCGCGCAGGGGTAGTTGCATGAAGCTATGACACCTCGTACCCACGAATCTGATCGTGAGCACATCCTATACGATGCCGATTGCATTGGGGAGGCGAACGCAAATCTGTTTGACACCGGGTTTTATCAACAGCGTGGTTTGCTGCGTGGTGTGGCTCAGGGACGGGGCACCACCCATTTTGTGCTCCTGCCTTGCGGGGAGGCGGTATTGCGTCACTATCGGCGTGGCGGGATGGTGGCGCGTTTCAATGAGGATCGCTATCTGTGGCAGGGCTTGTCGGCAACGCGGCCGTGGCGCGAGTGGTCGTTGCTGGCCGAGTTGCAGCGTCTTGCGCTGCCTGCGCCCGCGCCGCTCGCGGCGCGGGTGGTGCGTGAGGGTATCTGGTACCGCGCCGATATCATCACGCAGCGGATCGCGGGCGCGCACTCGCTGGTGCAGCGCCTGCACACCGGCGCACTAGGAACGGCTGTATGGTTGGAGATCGGGCGGTGCATCCGGCGGTTTCATGATGCCGATGTCTACCATGCGGATCTCAATGCCCACAATGTCCTGCTCGATGCGGCGGAACAGGTCTATCTCATCGACTTCGATCGTGGGCGGATACGCGAGGATGATGCGGATTGGCGCATGGCAAACCTCAAACGCCTGCGCCGTTCGCTCGACAAGCTGGCCGGGCTCGCCCCGGGTTTCGCCTTCGCTGAGCAGGATTGGATGGCGTTGCGTTCTGGCTACGGGAGTTTCAGCGCGTCTTGAGACACCGGCAGTGCGCAGCGACGGCATCCTCATAGGTTCCTAGTATCGAGTTGAAAGGCGCCAAGACATGCCGCGCCGCCAACTCCAGTTTCCCGCGTCGTGCTGCGTTGCCCAGCAGCTCGGCGAGCGTGGTTTCCAGCTCGCTGTAGCCACGAACCTGATACAGCGCGCCGGCGCTTGCAAGCAATGCTGTCTCTTCGCTGAAGTTATCCATGTGCGGCCCGGTGATGATGGCCTTGCCCAGGTGCGCTGGTTCCAGGACGTTGTGTCCCCCATGAGGTATGAACGAACCACCCATCACCACCAGCTTCGCGTGGCCCATCAACCATTGCATTTCGCCGAGGGTATCGGCCAGATAGATCCGCGTTGCGGGTTCGATGCGATCGCCCTGGCTGCGAACCGCGACAGCAGACGTCAGCTGCCTCAATCGGGCGGCGATCGCGGGTCCGCGCTGGGGGTGGCGGGGTGCGATCACCAGCAGGTGCTCGCTCTTTGGTTGTGCCAGCCAGAGACGGGCAATGCGCTGCTCCTCATCCTCGTGCGTGGAAGCCGCCAGCACATAGCTTGAATGGAGTGCGGGTTTCCCCGTGCTGGCGGCGGTGTTCACGGGTGGCGCGAGTTTGATATTTCCCACCACGCTGACTTTGCCTGCTGCGGCGCCGAGCGTCAGGAAGCCCTCCGCATCCGCCGGTGAGCGCGCCAGGACCGCGCAACTGTTGGCGAGGGCGCTGCGGTAGGCATCGCGCAGCCAGCGCCGCGGGCGCTGTGTTCTGGTCGAAATGCGCCCATTGATGATGAGTGGTGGAATACCGCGACAGGCGCATTCCGCGTACAGCGTTGGCCACAACTCGGTCTCCATGATGACCGTGCAGCAGGGTCGGGTTTTGTCGAGAAAACGGCGGACCGCACGCGGCGTGTCCCAGGGCAGATACTGATGTGAGGCGATTCCGGCCAGCTGCCGCGCGACGATTTCGGCCCCCGTTGGCGTGACAGTCGTCACCAGCACCGGCCGGGCTGGATCGCGCGCCTGCAGCGCGCGAATCAGCGGTACGAGCGCGAGCACCTCGCCGACCGAGGCGGCATGGAACCACAGGGGCCGGTGTGGAGCGTCGGAATGGCACCAGCCCAGACGCTCTGCGAGATAACGCCACTGACGATGTCGCAGCGCCAGTCGGGCGCTTACGGCCAGTGCGAATGGCATCAGCATTGCCGCCATCCAACGATAGCGCCAACCGACCGGCGTGATCTGAAAATTACCGTTACCCGTCATTACGTTCGTTGGTTGGGGGGAGGAGTCTGGTGACCGATTGTAGTACTGCCGTTGCGTGGTTATGCCGGCACCATCGCCAATGGCATCAGACCTGTCAAGCGAAACCCGGGAATCTGTCTTGTGGCCGATTGCGGCGACCGGCCGGCCCTGCTATTGTGCAGCGAAATCAGCCGGTTGCCGATCCTGCCGTTATCCGGTTCCAACAAACGGAAAATTAAAGCATTCAGTGTTCCACGAGACTTCGAAAACTGCGATGGGGTGCAGTGCGCGGCGCGCGAAGCGCTGGCGCGGCGCTGTGCTTGGCGTCGGTGTTTTGGCCGTGCTGGATGCTCATGCGCTGGCCTTGGGTGAAATGGAGGTGCGGTCGTTTCTCAACGAACGGTTCGTGGCGACGATCGGGCTGGCGGTTGCGCCCGACGAACGCGTGGTGAGCGAGTGCATAACGTTAACGCTTCCACCCGGCCAGGATGGGCGAGACGCGGGCATCAGCTATCTGCGGGATGCCGAGATCGAAGTGCTGAAGGAGGGCGAAGCAACCACGCTCACCATCCGCTCGCGCAAACGGGTGGTCGATCCCGTGCTCGGTATGGTGCTGCGGGTCGATTGCGAGGGTAGCGGTACGCTACTGCGCGAGTACACGGCGCTGCTCGATCCACGCCTGCCGCGCAGTCTCCAACCCGCCTATGCCCGCAGCGCACCTGCGGCGCGGCCGGCGGTAGTACCCGAGGTCTCCGCCGCGCCTGCGCAGGGTACATGGCACGTGCGTCCGGGCCAGACCCTGTCACGCATTGCGGCCTCACTGGCACCAGGCAATCGTCGCGAGCAGACACGACTGATCGCGGCGATCGTCACCGCCAATCCCGGCGTATTTCCCGACGGCGACCCTGATCGATTGCCGGCCGGGGCGCTGCTGAAGATTCCTGACGGGACCAAGACAACTTTCGGCATGGCCAGCCAACCGGCGCCGATGGTGGCGACGAGCGCCAGGACCCCATCCGCGGCTCCCGTTCCGGAACCCGACACCAAGCCGCGGTTGACCCTGACCAACAGTGAACAGGTCACCGATCTCAAGTCGGCCAATGAAACGGCGCGCATGGTGGCTGAATCACGCCGCCTGCTGATGGAGACCGAGGCGCAGTATGTCGACACCGAGGCGCTGAAAGCCCGTTTGCAGCGCCTGGAAAAACAGATCGCGCTGCTCGAGCGGGCCTTGGTATTGACCGAACGCAACGCCGCAATCACCCAGCCCGCGCCGGCATCCGAACGGTCGGGCGCAGTGGCGAATTCGGATAGCGTCCAACCCGATGCCGCGGTGGCGATGGTTGTGCCGCCCGCCGCGATACCCGAGCAGAAGCCTGCGGTTCAGATCGCCACGCCCGTCGTCCCTGCGTCGTCAGCGTCGGGCGACTCACCACGCCGCAACTACTGGTGGTGGTTGGGTGGGGGGCTGTTGTTCGGCGTGTTGCTGTTGCTATGGCGTTCAAGGCCCAGAGCCGAGGCGGATCAGGAGGAGGCGTTGGTCGAGTGGCAGTTGGATCAGCTGGTCCCCGCGCCGGTCGGGGCGGCGCCGGGAGCGGGAACGCTTGGCGGTGAAGTGCCGGACCTTGCGCACAAAGAGACGGCGTTTCAGCTGGATCCCCTGGCTAACCTCCCCGAGCAGGATGAATCGCCGGAATCCGCGGCTTCTGCTGAAGAGGTTCCCACACTCGATCACGAATTGACCGCGCAGATGGAACAACGGGATCTCGTGATCGAGACCTTCGATTTTGAAGAGCGTGATGCCGCCGCCAAACCCGAGGTGGGCAACGTTCTGGTGCGCGCTGAATTCTACCTGCTGCTGCGCCAGCCGGAGAACGCCATCAAACTACTTCGCGAGACCATCGAGGGCGATGAACCGCTGGCCCGCGAACCCGCGCTGTGGCTGATGCTGCTGCGAATCTATCGTCAGGAGCGGATGCGCGAGAGCTTCGATCATTTGCGAGCCGAGTTCGCCAAGCTCTTCAACATCGCGGTGCCGGAGTGGGGGGAGATCACCAAGCCCGCAGCAGATGCGGCCTTGGAGCACGATTTCCCGCGCATCCTCAACCGCATCGTAAAATTATGGGATTCGCAGTTCTGCGAGGATTTTCTCAACGGCCTGCTGCGCGACGATCGTGAAGGATCGCGTCACGGCTTCGATCTCAACGTCGCCGAGGAGTTGCTGCTGCTAAAGGGCGTCTGGCGTATTCGGCGAACGATGTAGTTCAGTTCATCCAGGTGTTGATCTGCCGCAGATCGATCTCTTGCAGACTGCCCGCGGCCTGTTTCAGGCGCAGGCTGTTCAGTACGTAGTCGTAGCGGGCGCGATCGACGTCGCGCTGGGCACGGAACAGCTCACGCTGTGAGTCAAGGACATCGACGATGGTGCGGGTTCCCACCTCGAATCCCGCCTCGGTGGCTTGCAGCGCACTCTTGCTTGAAACCAGCGCCTGTTCCAACGCTTTGACCTGGCTGATGCTCGCTACCACCCCCAGGTAGGCGCTGCGGGTCTGCCGATCGACGGCACGCCGCTGCTGCTCCAGTCCCTCGAGCGCCTGCGTGTAAAGCTGCTCCGCCTGGCGAATCTGCGAACTCACCAGGCCGCCTTGGTAAAGAGGTACCATCAACTCCAGTTTCAGGGTCGAGGTATCCGTCTCCCGGGCGCCTGAGATGCCGCCGCCCACGTCACTGTGATTGCGGCTTGCCACCAGGTCCACGGTGGGATAGTGGCCGGAACGGAGGCGGTCGATCTCGGCACGCACACTCTCGCTGCTGAGCCTGGCGGCACCCACGGTGGGATTCTGCTCCAGGGCGGCTTCGCCCCAGGATTCCACATCGGCCGGGTCTGGCGTGGCCAACGGCACCTTCGCCGACAGACTGCGCAGATCCTTGTGATACTGTCCGGTCACCTCGCGCAGGCTCTCTCCCGCGTTGGCCAGCTGGTTGGTGGCAACTATCTTCTGCGCCACGCTCAGGTCAAACCGCGCCTGCGCCTCGTGGACATCGGTAATCGCGATCAAGCCCACCTCGAAGCGCTGCTTGGTCTGGTCGAGTTGACGGCGGATGGCTTTCTCCTCGGCCTGCGCAAACTCCAGATTGTCGATGGCGGCGAGCACATCGAAATAGCGTTCGGAGAGCCGCACCATCAGTGCCTGCTCGGCCGCGGTGAGATCGAGCTGTGCCCTCTCGGTCTGCAGATCACTTTGCGAGACTGCGACGAGACGGTCGCGACGAAACAGGGGTTGAGTCAGTGCCAGCGTCCAGCCGTTGCTCGAGTAGTCCCCGCTATCCTCGTCGATCTTGGCGGTGTTGGCGGTCAGGCGAACATCGGGATAGAGCACTGCTCGGGCCTGGTTCGCTCCCTCGCGCGTCACTTCGAAACCGGCACGCGCACTACGCAGCTGCGGATCGCTCTGTCGTGCGAGCTCGTACAGCTCGAGCAGGTCTGCGCCTGGTGCATTGAGGGGCAGAGCAGCGGCGAGAATGATCGCCAGGTGGAACAAGGTCGTGCGCATCATGGCTTCCTTATCAAATGAGAGTGGCTTGGCCCTCGGGGCCGGGCTCCAGCCGGTGGGTGCTACACAACTCGCCTCCACGCATAGCGTTGACAGGCCCTAGAACACAAAGCTTTGAGGCTGGGGAGCATTCACCAGTTCCGGTAGATCGGTTTCAAAGAGAGCCTCGGTGGACCAAGCGTTCTCTCCGGTACGGGTAATCAGCAACGCCTGGCGCACCGGTGAGGCGCCGACCAGTGCGATCAGGCGACCCTCGGGTCTGAGCTGGGCTTGGTACGCCTCCGGGATCAATCGCAGCGCGCCGGTAATAACGATGGCGTCATAGGGGGCGTGATCGTCCCAGGCAACCGCTGCGTCACCCGTCTCCAGCGTGACGTTGTGAACCCCTGCGCTGTGCAGTTTCCCGGTGGCCCGGCCTGTGAACTCGTCATAGATATCGACGCTGTAGACGTGCGCGGCCGAGCGGGCGAGACAGGCGGTCATATAGCCACTGCCGGTGCCGACTTCCAGCACGTGATCCGTGGGTTTGAGCGCCAGTGCCTGGAGAAATCGTGCCTCGACGCGCGGTGCCATCATTACCTGGCCATTGCCCAGGGGAATCTCGGTATCGGCAAAGGCCAGTTTGCGATACTCCTCGGGTACGAAGTGCTCGCGTGGTACCTGCGTCATCAGTTTCAGTACATCGTCGTTGAGTACCTCCCACGGACGGATCTGCTGCTCGATCATGTTGTATCGGGCTTGATCCAGGTTTGTCTCGGTCATTGGCGCTCAACCTTCAGAATATTAGCGAATTCTAATATAAATACTATGCGGCAATAAAGAGTACGGAGTTTGCCCAATCCTGACAAGGTAGCAAACCGGCACACAGGTGCTTTTTCCCGTTCCGTGTCGATGCCCGTGGCCGATGGACTTCGCCCTTGCATTGACACCCCCCATCGGCTAACTTCGTAGTGTCGTGGAATCCCGACCATATAGCTCTATTTTTTCATCTGGCGGGGGATCCATGACGGCTGAGCTGGGGGTGCTGCGCCCGTACGGCGGAGCTGAGAAAGACCCTTGGAACCTGACCCGGTTAACACCGGCGTAGGGAAGCTCTTTATCATAGAGCCTCCTCGCTTTCCCGCCCACGCCACCCTGCGCCACCTCCGCCACCCGCAGCTGCGAGAGGATTCGTCATGAGTGCCATTCCCCAGGAGTTCGTCAATAAAACAGACCGGTTGTCGGAAGAGGTTACGCGTCCATTTGTCAATTCGCGCAAGATTTACGTTGCCGGAACGCGCCCCGATGTGCGTGTGCCGATGCGTGAGATCGCTCTGAGCCCGACGCATACGGCCGAAGGTGCCGAGGAGAATCCGCCGCTCTACCTCTACGATACCTCGGGCCCCTATACGGATCCGGCCGCCAAGATCGATCTGCTCCAGGGCCTTGCCGATCTGCGTACCCCATGGATTGGCGAACGCGGCGACACCGAGCGTTTGACCGGTCCAAGCTCCGCCTACGGCCAGTCCCGCCAGGGTGATCCGGAACTTGCGCATCTGCGCTTCGAGCATATCCACAGTCCACGTCGTGCCAGGGCCGGCGCCAATGTGACGCAGATGCACTACGCAAGGCAGGGTACGATCACGCCCGAAATGGAGTTCGTCGCCATCCGCGAGAATCAGCGTCTCGACGAGTTGCGTCGCGATGCGCGCTACCAGTCGCTGCTGCGCCAGCATCGCGGCGAGTCCTTTGGCGCCAATCTGCCTGAATCCATCACTCCGGAATTCGTGCGCCATGAAGTGGCCGCAGGCCGCGCCATCATCCCCGCCAACATCAATCATCCGGAGTTGGAGCCGATGATCATCGGCCGCAACTTCATTACCAAGATCAACACCAACATCGGCAATTCCGCGGTCACCTCGTCGATTGCCGAGGAGGTGGAGAAGATGGTCTGGTCGGCGCGCTGGGGCGGCGACACGCTGATGGATCTCTCCACCGGCAAGAATATCCACGAGACCCGCGAGTGGATCCTGCGCAACGCCCCCATGCCGATCGGCACGGTGCCCATCTACCAGGCGCTGGAGAAGGTCGATGGTAAACCGGAAGAGCTCACCTGGGAGATCATGCGCGACACGCTGATCGAGCAGGCCGAGCAGGGTGTCGATTACTTCACCCTCCACGCCGGCGTGCGTCTGGCCTATGTGCCGCTCACCGCCAACCGGCTTACCGGTATCGTTTCGCGCGGTGGTTCGATACTCGCAAAATGGTGCCTGGCGCATCACCGCGAGAACTTCCTCTACACCCACTTCGAAGATATCTGCGAGATCATGAAGGCTTACGACGTCTCGTTCTCACTGGGTGATGGTCTGCGTCCCGGCTCGCTGGCCGATGCCAACGACGCAGCCCAGTTCGCCGAACTGCGCACCCTGGGCGAACTTACCAAAATCGCCTGGCGGCACGATGTACAGGTGATGATCGAGGGCCCCGGTCACGTGCCCATGCAGATGATCAAGGAGAATATGGACAAGGAGCTGGCCGACTGTTTCGAGGCACCGTTCTACACCCTCGGTCCGTTGGTCACCGATATCGCGCCCGCCTACGATCACATCACTTCGGCCATCGGCGCTGCGCAGATCGGCTGGTACGGTACCGCCATGCTCTGCTACGTGACGCCCAAGGAGCACCTGGGCTTGCCCAACAAGCAGGACGTGCGGGACGGCATCGTCACCTACAAAATCGCCGCGCACGCCGCCGACCTTGCCAAAGGGCTGCCCGGCGCGCAGCTACGCGACAATGCGCTCTCCAAGGCGCGCTTCGAGTTCCGCTGGGAGGATCAGTTCAACCTCTCACTCGATCCGGATCGTGCCCGCGAATTCCACGACGAAACCATGCCCAAGGAGGCGCATAAAGTGGCGCACTTCTGCTCCATGTGTGGTCCCAGCTTCTGTTCCATGAGGATCACCCAGGATGTGCGCGACTATGCCCGCGAGCACGGCATGAACGACGAGCAGGCGCTGAGCGAGGGCATGAAGGAGAAGGCCGAGGAGTTCAGAGCACAGGGTGGCGAAATCTACAAAGAGATCTGATCCGGTCTATCCGCTGTGCGACGGGGCCTGCCGGTGCAGGCCCTTTTGCCTATCAGGCTTGAGCGGCTATCCTGCCGCGCCCGGACAGTATGCGTCTGTCCCCCTCCCGGGTTCGGCTGCATCACCCCTGTTGCCGGTTTCACGCTTTCAAACCTTCGGGTTTGCACGACCCGATGATGTCCCGCTGTAACAATTTCGTAACAACTTCTCACAACCCGTAACCGGCGCGACACGTAATTCCCATGTCTACGCCGCAGCCTCCTAGCCAGGAAGGTTTCCGCTGCAAATGACCGCAACGGGGCGCGTCCAATACGCGCGGGTGATCATGCCGGGGAGCTGTCGCGCCGTGCAAGCACCCGGTCCACCCGCTTCGCATGGGAAACCCTCGGGAACTTTCCGCGTTCAGGTTCGTTTATATACCCAGGCGTGGCTGATGCCACCGATGCCGTGGCAAGGGCTGCTGAGGTTCACAACGCGTGAATGAGATCGTCCAGATCCTTTCCGATGACTGCGAACGATCGGCAGTCGAGGCACCGGCACGCCTGTCAGACGAACAGTGCGTGTTGCGTTCACAGCGAGGCGACCCGGATGCATTCAGTGAGCTTGTGCGCCGCTACCAGAACAAAATCTATCGCTATGTACTGCGGGCAACCGGTTGTCCCGAAGAGGCGCGCGATCTCACGCAGGACACCTTCGTCAAGGCTTTCTGCCAGCTCGGACGGTGGCGTCCGCAGGCGCTGTTTCGAACCTGGCTTTTTCGCATTGCAAGCAATGCCACGATAGATCTTTTGCGGCGCCGCCAGGTATGGAACTGTGTCCCAATTGAGGAGATCAGCGATGCACCCGGTCATGGGGTCGACATCGGGACGACGCTGGACAGCCGGGATCGGTTAGCGCACGTGATTGGCGCATTGTCGGAGCTGCCCCCGGCTTTTAGGCAGGCGTTGTTGTTGCGCGAGTTGGAGGGAATGTCCTATGCCGAGATCGCTGAGGTGCTGGCGGTCGCAGAGGGCACCGTTAAATCGCGTGTCGCGCGAGCCCGTCGCATGTTGCTGGCACGAGTAGAGGCCGTGGTGGAGAGTTAAGGAGATGACGATGGAGCGTAGCGAGTGTCCCGGTTTCGCAGATCTCTCAGCCTGCATCGATGGCGAACTCAGCGCGGATCGACGTGCCGCGGTGGAAGAACATTTACGTGGGTGTGATGAGTGTCGCCACCAGGTGGGGGAATTGCACGCCGTATCCCGGGCAATGAGAGCCTCGCTGGAAGGTATAGCCGCGATCGATGTGGTGGAGCAGGTGCGTTGGCGTGTTGCCGAACAGTCACGTGATGTTGGGCGTCGGTATTCGGCGTTCGGCCTGGTGCCGCTGGCGCTCACGGCCTCGCTTATCCTGGGCGTGGGCGTCACACTTGGAAGTCGTCTGGCGAGTCCACTGCCGAGCGCAGATATTTCCACAGCGGCGCGCATGGCCCCATTCGTCGCTGTACCGCCAGGCAATGTCTGTCTGAACTACCCCTCCTGCTATTTGAGGTAAAGGATGATATCGCGTCGAAATCTGCTTCTGCTCCTTGCGTTGTCGCTGCTGCTCAACGTGGGTGTGATGGGCGGCGTGGTTCTCCAGGCTGTCGCCAATGACGACGCTGAACAAGTGGCGCAGCGCGGACATACGTTTCTCGCCAACTATCTGCAGCTCAGCGAATCGCAGCTCTCTTTGTGGCGGGCGAAGGAGGGACGTTTTTTAAGCGAGCTCGACATGGCTTGGCAGGATATCGCCGCGCATCGGATGCGCATGATCTGGGAGATCTTTTCCGATCAACCCAATGCCGAGCGCGTGGAAGCCGAGCGAGCGGCTATTGCCCGGCTTCAGGAGCAGCAACAGCGCGCCGTGATCGCACAGCTGATGGAAGAGCGCGAGATCCTTAACGCGGCGCAGCGCGACGCGCTGGCCGACTATCTCATCGAACAGAATCCGTTCGGTTCGCTGGAACAGATGCTTCACGAAAGACCCAATTCAAAGTGAGGTAGTGGGGCACATCGCAATTTTCGGGAACTTTTCTTTAGTCTGTTCGTTTGCAAGTTAACACTCCGTAAGAGGGTGTCACGGCGCAGGGTATGCGTCACCGAATAACACAATGAAAACATTCAGAGGGGGAGTTATGCAGAAGAAGACTCTGCTCATGCTGCTCGGCCTGATGGCGGGCAATCTGCTCAATGTTGCTCATAGCGCCAACTGGATCATGATCCAGGGCACTGAACCGCCCAAAGTCAAGCATCGTTTCTTCGGTGCAGTGGCACTTACCTACGCCAACAACCTGGGGTGTGATCGCCTGGAGGGGCTGGCGGCACCCAACGGCACTCCGACCGGCAATACCAATGCCGGACCGGGCTTGAACAACGGGTATTTCGTCAATAACTGCCGGGTCGGTCCCGAGCTGCGCAACAGGCGCGACGGGGTCAATCTCGATGCGCTGGTCATGGGCGCACGCGGTAACATCGTGCCTTCGCGTATCAACTATCTGATGGCCGCAAACTTCGGTCAGAATGCAGCGACATACAAACCGTTGAAGACCGATCGCGAACGCATGGGGACGCTCACCGATGCCAGCGTGACATTCAGCTATATTCCCGGCGTAAGGGTGCGGGCCGGTTTGTTTCAAAAACCCGGGCCTGAAGAACTGACGGAGTCCCTGCAGGCCAAGGATTTCATTTTCCCCACCGACTTCGTGCGTCGCGACCAGATCGAGCGGTTTATCGAGGGCAACGCCAAGGGAACGAATCCCATTGCCGGACAGGGGTATGTCGACAATGTATCCACGTATGGCTACGACACCGATGTGGGGCGTGATTGGGGCGTGCAGTTGTTCGATTCGTTCAAGACCGGCAAGTGGACGCACACCTACGCGGCGATGCTTGGCAACGGCAACGGCATCCATCAGACCGATAACAATAGCGAGCAGGATCTGAACCTCTTTTTCTCCTCTGAATACGATCTGTCCGGCGGCAAGGGTCCGCACAAGAACGGGGTCAAGCTCTACGCCTATCATCAGAAAGGCGTGCGCAACTTTATCGTTGATGCCGCCGGTACACCGAGCGCCGATTTTGACCGAATCCGCTACGGTTTCGGCGTTCAGGCACTGGGGCGCTTTTTTGGCGAAGACGGGCACAAGCACCGTTTCGGGATGGAGTTGATGTATGCCGAAGGCATGGTGTTGCAGGCGGCGACCACCAGCTGTACCGACTGCCCCTACGGTGGCCTGATTCAGATTGCGGCCGAAAAGGAGAACAAGGCCCGCGGTTTGACCATGGAGTACGGCTTCTATCTCAACAAGAAATGGCAGTTCGATGTGCGCTATGCGCGTAACGACCTCTTGTATGAGACGGTCAACAACAGCTACTGGTCAGCGTCTGACGAGCGCGTGATCGAAGAGCTGGCTCTTGGTTTCAACTACCACATCAGCCCTAAAACCCGTGTCACGGTCAACTACGTCTTTCGTGATAACGAGGCGCCTAATCCAGCAGTGCCAGCCAACAGTACTGCGGCACAGATCAACAACGCGGGGGTCAAGACCTCTAATGCCAATATCGCAACGGGTTCTGTAGGCGACGTACTGGGCGTGCGACTGGTCCACTTTTTCTAGGAGGGCGTCATGGTGCGTTTGATGACACTAGTTCTTGCGTTGCTGACAGTCGGTTGCAGCGCGGGCGGGCCGGGTGGCGCCGTTAAGCCAGAGGTCTCGCCCATGGCGTTTCCCTGTCTGAGCTATACGCTACCGTGCAGCACAGTGGCCGTGCGTGAGCCACAGCAGCCGATGTTGGACGGTTCTCTGGAAGGGGATGCAGGACGCGGCAAAAAGTTGGCGTTCGCCCGCAACAAGGGCAACTGCCTCGCCTGTCATGTGCTGAAGGGTGGGACGCAGCCCGGGAGCCGGGGACCCGACCTGAGCGGCTACGGCACCTGGGGCCGCAGTGACAGCGAAACTTATGGCCTCGTCTACGACATGCGAATGCGGATACCTGATACGGTCATGCCGCCCTTTGGTACCAATGAGGTTCTTTCGTCTCAGGAGATTCGAGATGTGGTGGCCTTTCTGCAATCGTCCAGGTGAGGGAGGAGTCATGGCCAAGTTGAAATTTTTTACCAGTCTGGCAGTGACGGTACTGATCGCGAGTGCCGGTTACGCCGCTGCGGAAACCGATTATCAGAATTATCCGCGCGCCGCCATCGACCCGATGCTGGGTGTCGAAGGCGATTTTTCTGAAACCTATGTCTACTGGAAGGATGTCGAGGCGCTCAACCGGAATATCACGATGGCGGCGGACGAGGCGCAGGCGTGGAAGCTCAACTGGAAACAGTTCGACCTTGATGTCGACGAGATGAGTCCCGGGGCGTTGGTCGTCGATCAGGGCAAGCAGCTGGTTGAGCTATGGGAGAAACGCGAACCGGGTTTTGTCGCCTGTTTAAGCGAAGGTCGTGGTGATTTTCGCGGGCTGGCGGCACGCTATCCCGTATTCGACAAACGCTTGGACGAAGTCATGACCATCGAAGCGCGCGTCGAACACTGCGCCAAATCGGTGCTTTGGGAAAACTTCAAGCAAGGTTCGGAGCCCAACGCCGCAATCACCACCTTCATCAAATCGCTGAGCGATGGTCAGGCGACCGCAATGGATCTGAAGGTTCCGCAGTTGCGTGCGGCCTACGACCGGGGTGAGAAGTTGTTCTACAAGCGCATAGGTCAGCTCAATTTCGCCTGCGCCTCGTGCCATACCCCCAACAGCATCATGGGGCACCGCTTGCGCGGCGAAACTCCGACAACGCCCTTTGGCGACGTATCTCATTTTCCCACTTATCGTGTTCCTGTAGGCGAGATCGAGGTGCTGCACAAGCGGTTTATGCGTTGCCTCAAGCAGATGCGCTCCAAACCTCTACCGCCCGGCGATCCAGCCTACGTGGATCTGGAGGTTTTCTATACGGCGCTATCCAACGGTTATCCGATCAAGGTTCCCTCCATTCGTTGATACAGAGGATATTTTTATGAGTGTGACCCGAAGAGAATTCCTCCGCGGTTTGACCGCAACCAGCGGTGCCTGCCTCGCTGCGGCCATGGGGTGGCTCGCGCCGCTGCGGGTATTCGCCGCGGCGGATCGCGCGGCATTTGCGGCGGACGGGCTGGAGAAGGTGCTTGCCGAGCTCGGTGCGACTGGGGCGACGGAAACCACCGATGTGATTATCGATGCGCCAGCCGTTGCCAACAACGGTGCCATGGTACCGGTGTCGGTGGACAGCCGCATTGCGGGCACCGAGTACATCGCGCTCATCGCCGAAAAAAATCCTTTGCCGCTCCTTGCGGAGTTTAGCTTTGAACCGGGCGCGGATGCCTATGTGGCGACGCGCATCAAAATGATGGAGAGCGCTGCGGTCAAGGCCGTGGTCAAGGCGCAGGGCAAAGTCTATATCGCCAGCCGGCGGGTGGAAGTCACCATCGGCGGCTGCGGCGGTTGAGCCGCACTCATCTACGAGGACACAATTCATGGCTAACACGATGAAAATGCGGGTGGTGCGCGCGGACGGCTATATCGAAGTCAAGGTGATCATCCAGCATCCGATGGAGACCGGGCAGCGGCGCAACCCGGGTACCGGTGAAAAGATTCCCGCACACTTCATCCACACGATTTCCGCGGCGGTGAATGGGCGCAACCTGGTGACGAGCCGTTGCGGCGGGGGAATCGCACGCAACCCGTTCTTTGCGTTCCGATTGCGCGACGTCAAGGCCGGCGATCGGGTTACGGTGAGCTGGGAGGACACAAAAGGCGAGTCGGGTAGTACCGACGCAGTGGTCGGTTGAGGTGGAGAGACGGGCATGATTCATAAGCGGTTGAAAGCGATAGTGGCGGTGGTGGTGCTGAGCGCGGCGAGTGCGGGCATGGCTGCCGGCGGCAACACGGGTGGCGGCGATCCCGACACGCGCGAGATGCTGCGTCTGCCACCCGATGAGCGCCACCTGGTGCTGCTCGAGATGCGTAACTTCGTGGTCGCGATGCAGCAGATCATGGAAGGGCTGGCAAAGGATGATATGCAGCAGGTGGCCATAGCCGCCCAGCGCATGGGTAGCGGTGCGGCCAATGAAGTTCCTCCCGTTGTCGTTGCGAAGTTGCCCGATACCTTCAAAACTCTGGCGGGCAAGGTCCATGTCACCTTCGACACCATCGCCCTCGACGCCGAGGCGATGAGCGACATTGGTCATACCGTGGGTCAGATGGCGGAACTTGCACAGTTTTGTGTCGCCTGCCACGCCATCTACCAGATCGATCGCGAGGCACCAGGCATGGCGCAGCAATAAAGATCAATCCAAAGACCCTTGCATCGAAGATGAGGCTGCAGTCACCACTTCACATTCCATGCAAACATAGAGCAGCCTCGTCAGCAAGGGTCGGGTTTGTGCAATAGTTTTGTCTCTTGCGGCCGCTGGTTGTCGAACGCCTCTGCGGTTCCTGGTAGTCTTCGCGGGCAACGCTGCAGACCGACGGCATAGTGCCAATACCAGCCCTGAAATTGTTCAGGGCGCCACGCTGTGCCTCACAAGGCAACTCCTAGACTCCGCATAGAGTTGTCCGGCCCCAACACCGCTACTCGGTCCCGAATCCATCTGCGGGTGCCTGCCTCGCAGGCGTGCGAGCGCCGTTTTATCGGATGCTCGATACGCTGTCGATGTCTCCGGTCGTGTTGCCACGAGCATATCCTCCCAGAATTCAGCTGATCGATCGCCATCACGCGGTGGTACACCTGCGGTAACCGTTCTCGGCAGGCGACAATGCAGTCCGTTGGGGTATGCCGCGGAGTTTCAGCGGGAGCCGGTACCGCTCCTCATGAGATTGCAAAAAATCCCGCACCTTGGATCGAGCTCTAAGCGATTGCAATTTGTCCCCCAAGTACGGATTCTTGATTGCGGTAACTTGTTGTTCTATAAAGCAATACCATTCTGGCATGTTGACTGCATAGTAGTTGCCGGACAGTGCGGCGAATCGCTGCCAGTGCAGGGGAACCACCCGCTGGCAATGCGGCTCGGGAGCGCGGGGGGATGGTCGCCCGAGAGGTCGGAGGTTGCCAATTGAGCGGGCTGTACCGTCATTCCTGGAGCAAGCGGGGCATTGAGACTGGCTGCGAATGCAGTCCTCGTGGTATCCGTACTCGAAGGAGGTACAGATCCCATGAGAGTTTCCTGGCTGAGGCGTTTTCGTAAAAGGGACCCGGTGCCACCGGCTCCTGTTGTGACGCGAGATATCGAGTTACCTGGCCTCGGTTCGATTACGGTCTCGCGCAGCATCGATTGTACCGGTGACAGTTGCCCGAGGCCGCAGCTGCTGACCATGAAGACGCTGGAGCAGATGCGGGAGGGGGAGATCATGGAATTGCTCTCCGACAATCCGGCCTCGGTGGAGGCCATTCCCGCCATGATGCTCGTTTTGTACAGCACGCATTTGGCGACGATAAAAGGGGACGGTGGCTGGCGTATCTATGTGCGCAAGGGATTGTAGATACAGGGTCGGCACCGGTTACAACGCTGCATCGCGATTGCAACGACATCGCAGTGACATTTAATGAGTGGAGAAATGAGCAAGAATATCGAAGCCGTCGAACTGAGTGCGCCGAATACCGAAAGCGGTTGGATGGGGCGTAAAGGCGCGATCTACGCCGTGGCAATTGTAGTGATGATCATACTTGGCTCCCTTTACGCTCTGGCGCGGGATGCCCGTTTCGTCTATCTGCTGGCCTATGTCTGGTTCGGCTTGATCTACGGTCTGCTGCTGCAGTACGGGCGCTTCTGCATGGCCTCGGCGGTGCGTGATCTGTTCGCGGTCGGCGTACCGCGCATGGCCGTGGGAGTAATGATCGCGGTGGTGCTCTACTCGATGACCTCGGCTGCGGTGAGCATCGCTGGATTTTCGACATTTCATCCCCATCCGATTGGGTGGCATGTAGTCATCGGCGGTCTGATATTCGGCTTCGGTATCGTCTTTACGGGAGGCTGCGCCTCCAGCTCGCTCTACAAGAGCGGTGAGGGAAATGTCGGATCGATGCTGGTGCTGGTCTCCATCTCATTCTCTCAGGCCGTCATCGTAGCAACGGGTGGCTGGCTGGATCGTCTGGTACCGGCTGCGTGGACCGAATCGGCGGCAGCCAAAGGGATGCCGGAATCGTTGAGCGTCACTGAGGGCTGGTTCGATCAGTTTATCGCCGGATATATATGGGACCTGAAGGGTGCGACGTTGGCCGATCGGCTCGGCATCGGTGACGGGGCGTACGGCGTTTTGGTGGGTAATATGCTGCTCGGCGCGATTGTGCCGACGCTGCTGATTCTGCTTTTCCTCTATGTGGCCAATTATCGTAGGGGTTATATGCGCCGCCAGCGCATCGAGCAGCCGACTCTCCACGATCACGTGCGTGGCATCTGGGCCATGTTTACCTCATCGAAAAATACCGCCATCGCCGGTTTGGGTCTGGGTGTTTTTGCCGGGATGCAGATGTGGGTGACGGGCGCGTTGCGTGATCACTATCAGGTGTTCAATTTCGGTGAACTGCTGGCAAATATGGGGATTAGCAAAGGACTATCCATTCAGGACACCGTGTTCGATCCCGGATACTGGTACATCACCACACAGGAAGCCCAATGGGGCGGCTGGGTGCTGGAGCGCGTGGGCATCAACATGACCGACAACGTATTTTTCGGTTTGGATAACGGCCTCCCCAATCCGCTGATCAACGCCCCCGGCTTCATGTCGATCGGCATCATTCTGGGCGCCGCGGTATTGGCGAACATCAAGGGCGAATTCAAGTGGAAGATGCCCAATATGGAGACGGCGGTACTGGCAATCGCCGGCGGTTTTTTAATGGGGCTCGGGGCGCGTATCGGCATGGGCTGCAACATCGGTGCGTTCTTCGCCACCGTCACCAACGGTGATTTGAGTGGCTGGGTCTTTCTTGTCGGCATGGTGCTTGGGGGTTATTTGGGGGTGAAACTGTTCAGCTGGTGGATCGACTGGCGCGCAAGCCGTCAGGATGATTTTGCCCTTTAAGGGAAGGTCTGAATGAGTCCGTCCCAGGCTTGTTCATGTCACGAAAAACGAAAAGTGTGATTTTCACTTTTTATATGCCGATGATTCAGGGTTGTTGGTAAATGTGGGCACTCCCTGTGCCGCGGAAACTCCGTATTTGTTTGGAGCGCGATAGCGGGGCCAGCAAAGTCGGTGGGCATCAATTTCGGGTTTCCTACAGATCAAGCAGGAGATGAAAGATGGCGGTGAAGTTCGAACGGGTCAGTGATGGGGAATTTCTACTCGATGTGTGCAGCTATGTCTGTCCTCACCCGCAAATGTACACCAAGAAGGCGATGCAGAAGATGCAATCTGGCGACGTGCTTACGCTGATTTTTGACAATCCGTCGTCTGGCGAATCGATCATTTCCATGTGTGAATCCGAGGGCAACGATTTGATCGAACGCGACGATAGCGGCGGCACCTTCACCTGGAAGATTCGCAAGGGATGATGCGGTGAGGCTGGGGATAGTCGTTACCGATGATCGCTACGGACGGCAGGCCGAAGGGCTGCTTCGCGCTGCCGCCGCGCGCGGTTGGGAGGTGCGTTGTTTTCTGACAGACAAAGGAGCGAAGCTGCTGGGCGTTTCGAGCTTCGCCGATTTCATTCGATCCACCGACACATGGGTGGCGGTCTGCGAACTGAGTTTGGAACGACTGGGCGATGTCGGTATCGCCAGTGATCTGCTCGAGGATCGGATCGTGGTGGGTGGCCAGTATCAGAATGCCGAACTGGTAAAGAAGAGCGAACGGGTGCTGGTGTTTTAACGATCTGCGGGAGATTTGCATGTCGGAAGCTGCAAAAAGCGTGCTGGTGATCGCCCAGAACAACAAGACGGAGGCCTTGCGCATGGCCAGCGGGCTGACACTGCTCGACGACGAGGTGAAAGTCGCTGTACTTGGCACCCTTGATCAGTCGCACGAGGTACAGATTCAGCTCGAATCGCTGGATTTCGCCGAAGTGCCCATCAGTTACCTGGAGCCAACCGAGGATGCGGTACAGCTCGCCGCGAGTATTCAGGACGCCGATGTGGTGTTCGTCGTATGAACCGCTCCAGGTGTGTTTTGTTTTTGTATCCCGAGGGCATTGCCCCGGGGGCGGGCACCGGATTGGGCCGGACCGCGATCGTTCTGCGCGAACAAGGCGCACCGGTGGAGGAATTGACCATCGACGATAGTTTCGACGCGGTGCTGGATCGCCTTGCGCACGGGATGATTCCCGTTGTAGTCAAGCCGGAACCCTGATGGCGGCTATGGCCAACCACCGCTCGCACCGACCGTGATATTGCAGAATGGCGATAACGCGGGTTCCAGTGACAGCCTGCAATCGTCCAGCGATCGGTGCAATCGATGATAAGAGGAGCTAACTGCCCGTAGCTTAAGCAATAAAGTGACCCATGGGCGTACTGGTACGCGAATTGCTGATGATGCCTTAGGTAGTGCTAATTGCGAGGGGCCTATCTAGGCGATGGTGGATTGTGGTGAAGGGGGAGAGTAACAATGCAAACAAGTAACAGGTGGATAGCGGCGACCCGACAGCTGCGTTTGATGTTGGGATTGTTGACGGCGGCGGTGATGACTGCCGGTCTTGCCGGGTGCGGGGGAAGCGAGGATACGCTGGCGCTTGCCATTACCGATGCCAGCGGCAATCCGGTCGCAGTACAGATCAATACCGCGGCACAGATTGCGCAGGTGTCGGATGACGATTATGACAACAATCTCAATGGCCTGATAACGGGTGCGACGCTCAAGCGCTGGAAGGACAACTGGGTTACCGAGCGTCCCGCAGGTGTTACCGGGAAGCTGGTGATCCTGCAGCTCGCCGCCGGTGCAGCTGGCAATGAATACATCAGTTCCAGTGACCCGAACGTATACACCTACCTGATCTCCAGCTCGGAGCTCGTGCAGACCCGTTCCAACGGCGTGGTCACGACGGTGAGCATGGTGCCGGACGGCGCAACCGTGGATGCATTCCTGGCCACTTACAACATCGATCCCACGCGCGACATGATCGTCTGCGCCATGGGTGGCGGGAGTAACCCACTTGCCATGCAACAGGGTCGCTGCTGGTACATGCTCCGTTACTGGGGCGTGGCCAAGGACCATTTGGCGCTGCTCAACGGTTCGAATGCCTGGCAGGTTACCAGCGGCGGTATGGTGGGCGGGGATTTTGCGGCCACAGCGGATACCGCGCCCGGCACGGGAACCGCCTCGGTACGCCAGTTGCCGCAGGACAATACTGCGCTGCAGGCCACGCTGCAGGATGTGATGGCGGTGACTACAGCCATCGATCAAAACAATCTCAACGATGGGGTTTTCATCTGGGATGCGCGTAATGCTGCCCAGTACGGCGGCACCGGTTTCCAGAACAACGGTTCGCGGGCTGGTCACCCCAACGGCGCATTGTTGCTTGATTACAGCAACCTGCTAGTGGCGGCCGAGGGTTATCGCTACAAGGACAAGGCGGATCTGCAGAACTATCTGAATGGGGATACCGATGGGGGTGGCAACGGGTTCGTAGATGCCATCGGTCTGCTTGGTTCCGGTAACGCCTATCAGTCGGGTGACACCGTCATCACCTACTGTGAAACCACCTTCCGCGCCATGGTCACCGGCGTAGCGACCGGTGTGATCCTGGGGCTGCCCACCCGCTTCTACGACGGCGCCATGACGGAGTGGAACTCCATGTCGAATATCGTTGCCTGGGATGGTATGCCCATCCTGCCAGCCGATTCGCAATGGCGTACAGATACGGTTGATCGCTCGTTCTTTATCCAGGCGGCGGATCCGAACAACATTGCGCCACGCACCATTGACGATCCCTATGCAACCAACGCCCAGGCCATAATTCTCGCCGACAAGAACTATAAACGCGGTTCGAGTGGGGGTAGCGGGAGTGGCGGCGGAGGCGGCCTACCGCCCAATCCCTGCGGCGGTTGAGGCGCTGTCGGTAACAGAGGGCACGGCCCGCAGCGATGCGGGCCGTGCTCTTTTTTTTTACCGATGGGCATGACTGTTCATTGCGATAGCTGTACGTGAGAATGAGGTGATCTATTTTCCGATGGTGCCTGGCAATGTCACGCAATGAAGTTTTTTCAGGTTGGTCGGTGCCCAGTGCTCGGGGAGGCATCCATGCGCATTGAGCAGCGCTTGGCGGCAGGCATATTGTTGGCAGTCGTGGTAGGCGTGACTGTTTGGCTGCTGGTCGATTCATCCCGATCGCGGACCACACAGTCCAGCGTGCGACAATTCCTGGATACCCACTGGCAGCATCCGTTGGCGCCGCAGGGTGATCCACCGGCGGAATTCACTCCCGTGGAGGCTTCCCTGGCCCCCGGCGATTGCGGCCAGTGCCACACGGATCAATATCGCGACTGGTCCTCCAGCCTGCATCATCAAACCATGGGACCGGGAATTCAGTGGCAGTTCGATCTGATGGCGCCCGCCGAAGCCAATCGTTGTCTGCGTTGCCATGCTCCGTTGGCCGAACAGAAGGCCCTGGTGGCTCGGTCGCGGGACTGGCCCAACGCACCGGCCGCACCTCCCCCCGACTATGTGCCCGCGGATCTTGCGCAGCAGGGGCTGGTCTGTGCCGCCTGTCATGTGCGAAAGCATCGCCGTTACGGCCCCCCACCCGGGGAGGAGAGGATTCAGAGTGCTGAAACACCCCACGGAGGATTCGAGAGCGCCACGGCTTTCAGGGATAGTCTGTTTTGTGCCACCTGCCACCAGTTTCCCGACGACGGCCCGCGCTTGAACGGCAAGTTGCACGAGGATACTTATGCCCAGTGGAGTGCCAGCACCCATGCGCGCGAGGGGCGTACCTGCCAATCCTGTCATATGCCGGAACGACGCCATCTCTGGAGAGGCGTTCACGATCCAGCGCTGATACGGCAGGCTTTGGAAGTTGACCTCGATGTGCGTCGATCGGGCTCTGGAGTGGCATACGTGCGCGCGACACTCGTTAACAGGGGGGCGGGACACCATTTTCCGACCTACATGGTGCCCAAGGTGACCGCCATTCTGTATTTGGTGGCGGCGCACGATCACGATCCCATCGAGTTGACACGCGGTGTTATCGGCTGGCACGTCGATGTGCAGCTAACCACGGAGCGATTCGATACACGAATTCCGTCCGGCGGTCAGTTTTCATTGGAAGCGCCGCTGGAGCTGCCTGCCGATTGGACAGGATGGGTGGAACTGCGATTGAAGGTCCATCCGCGCGAGCACTATGCGCGGGTATTTCGCTACATGCTGGGACAGGGTGAACAGGTACCGGCGTCGACACAGGCAACCATCCGTAGCGCATTAAGCGCAGCCGAGGGTGCCAGTTTCGATATCGTGATGGCACGTCAGGCGGTGGAGGCGATTGCAAATTGAGTCTGCGAGATGTGTGCGTCGGGCTATGCAATCAGCAGGGAAGCACCGCATAAGCCACAACCTTCTGATTGCATGCAATAAAAGCAAGTTGGCACACGAAATGCCTAATATTTTCGAGGGGAGTATCTGCGGAAACC
The DNA here is from genome assembly GCA_008501635.1 of Pseudomonadota bacterium. Lineage (NCBI taxonomy): Bacteria > Pseudomonadati > Pseudomonadota > Pseudomonadota bacterium. The sequence goes on along the minus strand of QQUJ01000027.1, from coordinate 38,898 downwards.
GGAGCATGCAACGCATTTTGGGACCGATGGTGATCGTGCTGCTCTATCTCTCGGCACTGGGGGTATCGCCGGTTTCAGCTGTGCATAGCGCGGAGGCGAAGAGTGTAGCACCAGGTGTCGACGGAAAACCGACGCCGTCTCAGCGGCTCAAGTACCGACGCGGCCCGGTCTGCATGTGCGGCGTCAACGGAATCAGTGAACAGGACATAAAGGCAGCAGAGCGCCGCCGACTTGAAGAAAGCATGCGCGTAGCACCGGCGAGTGACGATGCTCAGGATCGCCATGACTGATTTGCATCAACAATGAGGAGAAGATAAGCATGTCCATCAACCGATTCTTGCGGGTAACGCACCTGATGCGCCGTATGCTGATTGGAGTGTTTGCGCTGGGGGTCATCACTTTGGTGGCGGGCATCATGCAAGGTGAATCGACGCTCTCGCAGCAGGCGGCCGTTGGGGGTTCCGCTGAGCATGCTGCTCCGGGGTGGGGCGCAGAGGCGCTTAACGATGATCGCGGTGATCATCGCGTCACGTTCAACATCATCCGGCCCGCCAACGCCTGCGGGCTGGGCGCATCCAGCTGCTTCAAATGCCATAACGGCAATCGTGCGGTGGCGCCGGGAATGGATGCCGAGTCCGATCGCTGGCACACGGATCATCGCAGCGTGAACAACTCTTGTGCGGGATGTCATCAGGGCAATCCACGTCTGATGAAGGAGGCGTTGGCCCATACAAATATGCTGGCGAATCCGCTGACAAATCTGGATCAGGCGTGCGCCAGTTGCCACCGAAATACTGATGTCAATGAATTGGCGAAGGCGTATCAGGCTAAAAGTGGGGGGAAATAGGTCATGACAAATAAAGAGAAACAACCCGGCAGTGGGACAACCGGCACCGCCGGTGAGGGCGGTCTGATGAAAACGGTACTCGGCTCCGCGACGCTGGTCATGGGGATGGCAGCGCTTCCCGTACATGCGGGCCCAACCATTCCCTTCGGGGAGCAGGGTTTTATCACTATCAACTACGCGCTACAGACCTGGATGCAGTACCGCGACTTCAGGTCGGCCACCAATAATGCCGACGGATGGGATACATTTCTGCGGCGCAACCGGGTGACACTCTCGGGTCAGTACAACGATTCCATTGGTTTCTACGCTCAGCTCGAAGCCAACGGCGACAGTCGCAATGGCGTGGACGATCGATCGGTATTCTATCGCGACGCCTACATCACCTACGATAAAAGCGATGCAATGCGTTTCATCGTAGGGCGCTTTAAAAACACTTTTTCACGCGAAAACCTCGAGGCATGTCTCGAACCGCTGACCATCGATCGGGCGGAAGTGATCAGCTATACACCTTTTGGAGGTACACGCGATACCGGTATAGCCATGTGGGGTAATCTCGCTGATGCGAGCTTTCAGTACCGCGTCATGCTGTCAGATGGCCGAGAATCCAACAACGTGGCCAAAGACTCACCGCGCGTTACCGCGCGCGCGCACTGGTCGCTATGGGATCCTGAGTATGATTACGGGTACCGCGGCACGTACCTTGGTACACAGAAGGTGCTTACTTTCGGCATTGGTTACGATTTTCAGGCAAACGCCGCCTATGCCGATTTCACCAACCGCCGGGACGCCCAGGACTATTCGGCCTGGACGGCAGATGTATTCATGGAGTACCCCACCGTCAGCGGCGGTACATGGACCGCCTCTGCGGCCTACTTCGACTACAGTGCCGGTAACGCGATCAACCAGGATCCCGATCCCGAACTGCCGCAAAACAGCGAACTGGAGGCGTATTATCTGAAGGCTGGATATATGCTTCCCGGTAACGTGGGCCCGGGTCGATTGCAGTTCTTTTATCGGCATGAAAATTCTGACTATGCGAGCACCTCCCGCTATTACGACAATACCTGGAACAGCATAGGTTTCAATTACTACATCCACGGTCAACAGCTGAAGGTCTCGTTTGAGTATGCTGATGTCAGTTTTGACAGGGAACACCCCAGCAATCCTGCGCTCCAGGATTACAATCAGGCCACTCTGGGGCTGCAGTTTATTTTCTAGGCGGTTGCAGGACGATGCCATTCTGCGTAGTGGCCGTACCCGAATTCGGGTACGGCCACTACGGTTTTAATGGCCTGATTGGTCTGCCATGTCGACGTATCTGGGGGGTATGCCGATTCAAAAAACGGGAAACTCGGTGTAGCAACCGATCGATACCAATTCACTAGCAGAAAATATCTGTCCGCAATTGGTCTCGACGCCTTAGAATAGGTACCGCGAACGAAGTAGTTGATTGAACGCCGATTCATGACCTCGAACCACCGCTGCGCATGAGGTCGGAGTGTGCACCATTTTGTGACACTGCCTTCAGGATTCATACCCTGGCAGCTCTGTCAAAGCTTATCTGGTAGGCCGCTAATGCAGTTTGACCTGATCGTCATCGTCGCACTCCTCGGTTTTTCGCTGGTGCTGGCTGTACTTCAGATACGCAGCAGGGGGCGCCTTCGCGAGCTGCGTCGACATATAAGGGAAGCGCAGGAAGGTAAGCTCGAATCGGTTGCGCAGGCCGGGGGAAGCGGACGCTTTATTTCGGGCCTTATCGACGATTACAACACGATGATAACCACCCTGCATACGATGTTCCGTACGGTCGAGGAATGTCAGGGGAGGGTGCTCAATGAGCGCAACAAGATAGAGGCGATCCTGCAAAGTCTTCCCGGGGTTCTATTAAGCGTTGCCGATGATCTGAGACTCACTACGGTCAACAAGAAAGCCGAGGAGCTGTTCGGTTGCCCGCAAGAGCAGTTGGTGGGCAGAAGCCTTTTCGATTTGTTGCAGCTTTCCGAGGGGGACCGCGAGATCCTGCGCGACGCCTTTCTCTACAAGCTTCAGGTCTGCAACCAGGAAATCGCACTTCAGCTCAACGGACAGCTGCACTGGTTCTCACTCAATATGGCCTTCATCAGCGCCAGTGAAAGCGATATGGGTGCAGTGCTCATTCTGCAGGATATGACAGAGTACAGACAGCTGCAGGAAAGCATGGCCATGCGCGAGAAACTTGTCGCGATGGGCCAGTTGGCCGCGGGCGTGGCACATGAGCTGAATACGCCGCTGGGCAACATTCTCGGGTACTCACAGCTTATCCAAGAGAAACTGGATGATAAGAAAAAACTGATTCGCTACGCACGCGTGGTCAGCGACGAAACCAAACGCTGTTCGAGGATAGTGCAGGATCTGCTCAATTACGCGCGCAAGGAGCAGTGCCATGGTGATACCTGTGAAATCAATGGTCTGATTCAGGAATTGATCGACACATTCATCAGTTGCCGTATGAAGCGCTACAACATCGATATGTCTCTCGACTTGGCACAAGGTGATCTCGTGGCCGAGGGTGACTGCGGCCAACTGGACATCGTACTGACCAATCTGCTGCTCAACTCGGTCCACGCCATCGAGGGGGTAACGGCACCGCGCATCACGATGCGAACCGGTCTGGATGACCACGGGTTTGTACAGATTACGATCGAGGACAACGGACCCGGGGTGGCATCGGATATGCGCGGACGGATATTCGACCCTTTCTTCACCACCAAGGAGGTAGGTAGCGGAAGCGGACTCGGGTTGTCGATCAGCCAGGCGATGTTGTCCAAACGTGGCGGATTCATCAAATACGATCCCGAGTTCCAGGATGGCGCGCGATTCATCATCAAACTGCCCGCGGTTCGGTCAGGGGGGCACTACCTTGCAGGCACCGGATGAACTCATGAATGCTTTCGCGTCACGCACGAGTGATCGGGCAACCATTCTGGTCACCGAAGATGACGCGAACATGCGCGAGTTGGTAGTCAGCGTTCTGGAGGGTCTGAACGCGGATGTGATCGCCGTCGACAACGCACAAACTGCGCTGGACTACCTCGAAAATCATGAAGTAGCGGTGGTGATCACAGATCTTCGCATGCCCGGCGTCGACGGCATAGAGGTGCTTAAATTCGCAAAGAATCATGATCCGATGACCCAGGTGCTGGTGATAACCGGCTACGCTACGGTGGAATCGGCGATTCAGGCGCTGAAGATCGGTGCCTACGATTATGTTCGCAAGCCATTTGACAATGTGGAGCTCTATTGCACGGTTGAGCGCGCGCTTGAACACTATGAACTGAGTCGGGAAAACCAGCGGCTGCGCGCGCAAAACCGCATCTATTCCGAAAGCAACACTCTGATAGGTCGCTCGCAGGCCATGGAGTCGGTGAGTCGCCTGATCGACTCGGCAGCGGCCTATGATTGCAGCGTATTGATTTCGGCACAGAGCGGTTGCGGCAAAGAGCTCGTCGCGCGGCAGATACATCTACAAAGCAAGCGCAACGAGAGACCATTCGTGGCCATCAATTGCGCCGCGATACCGGAGAACCTCATCGAGAGCGAACTCTTCGGTCATCGCAAGGGGGCATTTACAGGGGCAGACCGGAACAAGCCCGGGCTGTTCGAATCGGCCGACGGGGGCACGATATTCCTCGATGAGATCAACAACGCATCCCTGCCGCTGCAGGCGAAACTGCTGCGGGTTCTGCAGGATGGCAGCTACTACTCCATGGGCGACACAGAACTGCACAAGGTCAGTGTGCGGGTATTGGCTGCAAGCAATCGGCCGCTACCCGAACTGATACAAAAGGGAGAGTTTCGCGAGGATCTGTTCTACCGTCTAAAGGTCATGGAGATCGTGATCCCGCCACTGTGCGAGCGGCGGGACGACATTCCTCTGCTTGCGCACTACTTCCTCAATAAGTTTGCGCGCCTGTTTCAAAAGGACGTCAAGGGAATCACAACCCAGGTGCTCGGGTCGCTGCTGCGCTATGATTGGCCGGGCAATGTCCGTGAACTGGAGAATCTCGTTCAACGCATGATAATCCTGACGGAGCGGGACATGATCGATGTCGATGTCCTGCCCCCGGAGCTGAATTCGGCGAAGACGGTGCAGGGGCGCGCGCTGGACTATATCCCGCCGCAAAGCCTCGATGAGATCGAAGCCTATTTCATCCAGAAGACGCTGCGCGAAACAGAGGGCAACAAAGCATTGTCGGCGGAAATTCTCGGCATAGACAAATCGACATTGTGGCGCAAGATCAAGCGCTACGGGCTGGAGGGATGATGAGCTTGCGAACCATGCGCGGTTTAGGTAGCGGCGGTGTCATGCTACTGCTGGCGCTGTCGGCACCTGACGGGGCAACTGCCGGCGATACCGAGGATCGTCTACAACGACTGGAGCGCCAGGTAGAGATGATTATGAATATTCTGTCGGATCGAGGGTTGCCCAAGGATGGCCCCGATGCGCTCCCCGCCGGCCCTGTTACTCCGGATTCAGCGCTGAGCAGGCCGCTGGGTAGTCAGCGTGTGTCACCTGCCACGACGGTCCGTGAAGTCACCGTCGCCTACTATCTGAGTACCACTGCGCTGGATAGGGATGGGCCGCCGCCTACCGCTCCGTCGAGCAGCGGAAAAATTGGTTTTAACGATGCCGTCAGTTTCGATCCGTCGCACTACGATTTGCCGTCGGGCATCTTTTCAGCGTATCAGGATCCGGCCCGGTATTCGGATGTTGGAGTGCTGCTCACTGGCACCATGTTGCTCGATGAGGATGGACCGTATGACTTCGTCCTCCTTCCCAAGCCCGCGCGAGCGGGTGGCTCTGCGGTGGGAACGTCAATGGCAATGCAGCTAAGTGTTGATAACCAATTGTTGCTTGAAAGCGAACCATCGGGCAGTTGGAAGCCGGTGCGTATCCAGGCATCGCTGAAAAAAGGCGAGCATTCGGTGAAGCTGTGGGCAGTGACGCACTCACCAGGATACGGGCCCAGCCCTACCGCCTCACGCCTGGTGGTGTCTATCAAGGGGCCCAGGGATGCGAGTCCGAGACCCTTGCCGTTGGTGGTCACCGAACGCTGAACCATAGCTGGACGCATGGTGGGTATACGGCCCGCCTCAGCTGCAGCGCTGGACGTTGCGGGGTTCCACTGGGGATTGTCCAGTATCCGTCGAATTGACAGCGAGTTGGAGCTTGACGGTACCGAGAGTGGATTTCAGGCGAGGTTTGCCATCGTATCAAGATAGGCTGCTCTGACACTACCACCTCGCCCTATTCGGAGTTGTATCCAAACGCGTGGTGCTGTTGCAGAATTCCAGGACCGCTAGCTACTGAGCCGCCGCCATGGATGCCTACGACGTCGTTCCCTACGATAGCCTGCCGATCCGCGAAACCCATCCTGAACACCTGGCGGTGCTGGGCCGGCTCTACGGCCTGGAGACGCCCGATCCACAGCGCGCGCGGGTTCTGGAACTGGGCTGCGCCAGCGGCGGCAATCTCATCCCCATGGCCTTCTACCTGCCCGATGCGCGATTCGTGGGAATCGATCTCTCCGCGCAGCAGATCCTGCAGGGTCAGCGGCGCATCGCGTCCCTGGCATTGGGCAACATCGATCTGCGCCAGGGTGATCTCGCCATTCTCGGCGAAGAGGATCCGGGCGAGTTCGATTACATCATTGCCCATGGCGTCTATTCCTGGGTGCCGGAGTCGGTGCGCGAAGCGCTGCTCGCCCTGTGCCGGGCACGTTTGTCGGTAAACGGCGTTGCCTACATCAGCTACAACACCCTGCCAGGTTGGCGTATGCGCGGCATGCTGCGCGATATCGCGCTCTACGCGGCGCGTACGGGCGATACGCCTTGCGCCAAGGCCCGGGCGGTGCGGGCGGGGCTGACGCGACTACAGGCGGCGCTGGGCGATCTGGGTGCGTTGAGTGCCCGTTACCTGCGCGCCGAGATACCTGTGCTACTGGACAACCCCGACAGCTACCTGCTGCACGAATACCTGGCGGAGAACAACACCGCCTTTCTCTTCAGCGACTTCTTCGCCGCAGCCGAGCGGCATCAACTGACCTACCTGTGCGATGCCGAACTGCACACCGAGTTCCCGCAACTGCTGGGCGATGCGGCGGAAGCGGCGCTGGCCGATATCGACGATGCCATCACGCTCGGGCAATGGCTCGATTTCGTGCGGGCGCGCAACCTGCGCCGCAGCCTGCTGGTGCGCGACGACGCGCAGCTGGGCGAGGGGATCGATCTTGACGCCTTCACGCAGTTCGCCTTCTTTGCGGATCTCGTGCCGCCCGCCAAACTCGATCTGCGCAAGGCGAAGCGAATCCCCTTCAGACGCCCGGACGGTGAATCCTTCGACGTTGAGCATCCACTTACCAAGGCCGCCCTTGTGGAACTGTGCACCCGCTATCCCGACGCCGTGCGGATGAACGACCTGTTGCCGGCAGCTTCCCAGCGGTTGGTCGCCGAGGGTGGCGAACGCTACGTTGCGCAGAGCGGGGAGCTGTTTGCGGAGTGGTTTGCGCTGTTCACGCGCGGCGCGGTGCGCGCACGTCTCGCGCCGTTTCACCATCGGCGCAATTCAACGGTAGCTCCCAGACCGAATGCGTTGGCAAGGGAGCAGATCGACGCGGGTGAAGCTCAGGTAACCACGCTGCATCACGAGGCGTTTACGCTCGACGCGTCGATGCACAAATTCTTGCGTTCGCTCGCTGGAACGCCGCCTTCGGCGTCGGCAGAGAAAACGCACTGGCTGGAACAGTTCGCGCGTTATGGTTTGCTGGAGTAGGGTGGTAGGTGCAAAAGCCCGGGTCAGAGCACAATTGACGCTGATATTCGCAACCATCCCTCTATTCCAGGACTGATCCGAGCAACGCAAAACTATAGCTAACAGGGGTTGGCGAGAATCCGGGTGTGTTCTCCTCTGATTTTCTTCCTGCCCGTCGTCTCGTGCCGAAAGGAACGTAGCTCCCGTGAGTCACAAGCATCGCAATCCGCCGTGTGCAATCTTTACCGATCCCATCAGCGGCAACATCCATTGGCGCGAGGTGGAGTCGCTGCTGCACCACCCCGGTGCAGCGTTGAAATCGCACTCCGGAACCACGGTGCCTTTTGGGGTCGGACGGTGTCGAAGCGGTGTTACATCGGCCGCATCACACCAGTGTGCTCAATCGGCAACACATCGGGCATCTGCGCGAGTACCCGGCGCGTGCCAAGGTGATCCCTTCGCAATACGAAAGCACGGACTAGTGTTCAACACTCAAGAACTCTCGACAGCGGTGCTCGTTGCCACACTCTCGGATTTGGCGATCCTGCGCCGCGCCATCAGAGTATAGACTGCCGGGATCACGAACAGCGTAAAGAAGGTCCCCACCAGGATACCGCCGACAATGACCCAGCCGATCTGCTGGCGGCTCTCCGCGCCGGCACCGGTGGCAATGGCCAGTGGCACGGCGCCGAGGGTCATGGCGCCGGTGGTCATCAGGATCGGGCGCAGTCGCAACACCGCGGATTCGATCACCGCAGAGATCTTGTCGCGGCCCTGTTCCTGCAGCTGATTGGCGAACTCCACGATCAGGATGCCGTGCTTGGTGATCAGTCCGATCAGCGTCACCAGACCGACCTTGCTGTAGATGTTGAGCGTGCCGCCGCTGAGATACAGTGCCAGCAGCGCGCCTGTCATGGCGAGCGGAACGGTGACCATGATAATCAGTGGATCGACGAAGCTCTCGAACTGGGCGGCGAGCACCAGGTAAATGAAGCCCAGCGCCAGCAGGAAGGTGATGGCAAGACTGGCGCTCGATTCCTTGAATTCGCGCGTGATGCCGGCGTAGTCGATGCGCACATCGGGTGGCAAGATCTCGCGGGCAACCGCTTCGAGCTGTTGGATCGCCTGGCCCTGGGTGTAGCCGGGATTGAGGCTGCGTGCGGTGATGGTGGCCGAGCGCATCTGGTTGAAGTGGTTGAGCTCCTTGGGTGCGACCGTCTCCTCGACGCGGATCAGGTTGGCGAGCTGCACCATCTCGCCCTGGCGGCCACGCACGTAGACCTCGCTCAGCGCCTGCGGATCGGCGCGATCCACGTCGGCCACCTGCACCATCACATCGTACTGCTTGCTGTTGAGCTTGAAGCGCGTCACCTGACGCCCGCCAAACAGCGTCTCCAGCGTGCGTCCCACCTCTTCGACCGACAAGCCCATGTCGGCCACCTTGTCGCGATCCATGGTGATGCGCAGCTGCGGCTTGTTGAGCTTGAGATCGCTGTCGAGGTTGTTGAAGGCGGGTTGCTCCAATCCCTTGGCGATGATCTGTTCGGCGTATTCGGCCAGCTCGGAGTAGGGGCGTGAGCCCTGAATCACCAGGTCGAGGGGGCTGGAGCGCACGCTCTGGCCGAGCGGCGGCGGATTGCTGGCGAAGGCCATGACACCGGGGATACCGCCCCATAGTTTGCCGCGCAGTTCCTGGGCGATCTCCTGCTGTTTGCGGGTGCGCTCTTCCCAGGGCACCAGTTTCACAAACATCAGGCCCTGCGAAACTGTGGGGAACCCGGAGACCACGAAGTAGCGGTTGACCTCGGGTATCCTCGCCACGATGCGCTCACCTTGGCGTGTATAGCGGTCGGTGTAGTCGAGCGTGGCGCCCTCGGGACCGAGGAAGACGACGAAGATGGTGCCCTGATCCTCGACCGGGGCGAGTTCCTCGGCGAGTTGTTGATAAAGCGGAATGCCTGCGGCGAAGACGGCAATACCCACGGCCACCATCAGCCAGCGCAGCCGCAAACCGACGGTGAGCAGGCGCTGGTATCCACGGGTGATACCGCTCAGGGATCTCTCGATGATGCGATAGACGACACCGTGCTGGGTTTGGTGGCGCAGCAGTTGCGAACACATCATCGGCGTCAGTGTCAGTGCCACGAATCCGGACACCAGCACCGCGCCCGCCAGGGTCCATGCGAACTCGGTGAAGAGCTTGCCCGTCGTACCGCCCATGAACCCTACCGGAACGTAGACTGCTACGAGGGTCAAGGTCATCGCCAGCACGGCAAAGCCGATCTCTTTCGAACCGGCGAAGGCGGCGCGCACCCGCGGCTCGCCGTTCTCCATGTGGCGGAAGATGTTCTCCACCATGACGATGGCATCGTCCACTACCAGGCCGATGGCGAGCACCAGCGACAGCAGCGTCAGCGTGTTGATGGTAAAGCCGAAGGCGTACATCACTGCAAAGGCGCCGATCAGTGAGACCGGTATGGTGACCATCGGGATCACTACCGCGCGCAGCGAGCGCAGAAAAAGGAAAATGATCAGTACCACCAGTACCACCGCTTCGGCGATGGTGGTGTAGACGTTCTCGATCGACTTCTCGATGAAGACCGATTTGTCATGCGCGATCTCCACCTGCATCCCGTCGGGCAGAGTCTGGATAATGGTGGGGAGCTCGTCGCGCACCGCGTGGGAAACGTCGAGCGGATTGGCGGTCGCCTGCTTGACCACACCCAAGGCCACGGCGAGTTCACCTTTGAAGCGCACGTTGCGGCGTTCGTTGAGGGGGCCGAGTTCGGCCCGCCCGACATCCTTGAGGCGCACCAGGTAGCCTTTCTCCTCGCGCAGGATCAGGTTGGCGAACTGCTCGGGGGTGCGCAGATCGGTTTCCGAAAGCACGGTGAACTCCCGCTGCGCACTTTCAATGCGCCCGGCCGGAACTTCCACATTTTGACGACGCAGCGCGTTTTCCACATCCTGCGGCGTGACGTGGTAGGCGGCCATGCGCGTGGGATCGAGCCACAGGCGCATGGAGTAGGTGCGGTCGCCGAAAATCATCACCTGCGCCACGCCTGCCAGGTTCTGCAAACGCTCCTTGACGTAGCGGTCGGCGTAATCCGTTACCTCCATGGCGTCGTGGCGGCTGGAGGAGAAGGCAAGGTAGATGATCGGCTGGGCGTCGGCCTCGGTCTTCTGGATCACCGGCTCGTCGATCTCGGCGGGCAGCTTGCCGCGTACCCGGCTGACCCGGTCGCGCACGTCGCTGGCGGCGCTGTCGGGATCGCGGTTCAGTTTGAAATTGACGGTGATCTGGCTCAACTCCGAGCGGTTGTTCGAGGTCATTACATCGATGCCCTCGATGCCGGCCAGCGACTCTTCGATCACCTGCGTGACCTGCGCCTCGATGAGTTCGGCGCTGGCGCCCTTGTAGGTGGTCTGCACGGTGACCACGGGGGGGTCGATGTTGGGGTATTCGCGCACCGACAGGCGATCGTAGGCGATGAGGCCGACGAGCAGTACCAGCAGGCTCAGCACGGTGGCAAAGACCGGACGACGGATGCAGATCTCGGAGATGACCATGTCAGGAATCCTGTGCAGGGACCACGCGCACCGGCGCGCCGTCGCGCAGTTTCAGATGGCCCGCGCTAACCACCTGATCGCCGCCGTTGAGTCCTTTCACGACCTCGACCTGAACGCCCTGGCGCAGGCCGAGCGCGATTGGTGTGAGCATCGCCTTGTCCTCACGCACCACATAGACGAAGCTCTCGGCGCCGCGGGCGAAAATGGCCTGCTCGGGGATCAACAGCGCATCGCTGCGCTGCTCGGTGACCAGCGAGACGCGGGCGAATAGCCCCGGGCGCAGTTTGCCCTCCCGATTGGCGATACGCGCGCGCAGTGCCACGCTGCGACCCTGGGCGTCGATGCGCGGGTCCAGCGCGTAAACCTCACCCTCGAATACCTCACCGCGGTAGGCATCCACCTGAACCTGGATCGGCTGACCGGTGCGCAACCTGGCGAGGAAGATCTCGGGTACCCGAAAATCCACCTTCACCGGGTCCACATCCTCCAGGTTGACGATCGCCTGACCTGGTGTCACGTATTCGCCGACGCTCACCTGGCGTAATCCCAACAGGCCGCTGAAGGGGGCGACGATGCGCGTTTTTTCGAGCTTGGCATGAGCGAGAGCAACGCGCGCGGTATCGGCCTGCAATGCAGCGAGACTCTCGTCGCGTGAGCGGGCACTGCCCGAGCCTTTGCGGAAGATATCCAGCGCGCGGTCGTAGTTGCTCTTGGCCAGACTCAGGTCGGCTTCCGCCTGGTCGAGTTCGGCACGTGCGATGGAGTCGTCGAGGCGCAGTAACAGCGCCCCCGCCTCCACCGGCTGGCCTTCGCTGAAGGCGACCTGCGCGATGCGCCCGGCTATTTCAGGCCTGATCACCACCGATTCGTCTGCCTGCAGCGTGCCTACGGCGGTGATGGTTGCAGTGACGTTGCCGGTTGTCACCATGGCTACCTCGACGCTGGTCGGAGGCGGTCCTTGGACCGTGACTGGTTTCTTGTCGTCAGCGGCACTGCCAGGGCCGATTGCGGCCAGGGTTGCAGTGGCGATCAGCAGCGGGACGATGGCGGGTTTGATGGTCATCAAGGTTTCGCTTTCTTTAGGGGAGCCGAGTCCGGGTGGGCAGCTCCAACGAGCAGTTGCGTAACGCTCCGCGTAAAGGCCTGCGGAGTGCGCAGTGCAGGGTGGTCTCCGAGTTTCGGCAGAATGTTGTGCAGTTGAAAGTAGAACAGGTTGGCCCCCAACAGGGTCATTGCCAATGTCGTCGTTTCGCTTTGTCGGGGCACTACATGGGCATTGCGCAGCTCATCGATGGCGCTGATAACAGCCATCATGACTTCGCTGGCGATCTCTTCGGCCAAGCGGCGCTGGGTGGTGGGCTGGGGATCGGAGAGCGCACGCAAAAACAGCCAGGTGGTGCCCGGATCTTGCAGCAGTTGAATCAGGTGCCGAAGCGAAAATTCACTGAGACCGCTTGCCGTGGTCTGACTGGAGAGCGTCGCGAGCAACTGGCGAAACTCCTCCGCGGCCTCCTCGAGCACGGCGCGATAGAGGGCCTGCTTGGTCGCGAAGTGATGGAAGACGTTGGCCTTGCTGACCTCAGCGGCATCCGCGATCTGCTGGATAGAGACGCCGCTCAGCCCGCGCTGGGCAAACAGGGTGCGCGCCGCGGCCAAGATGCGTTCGGCACCGGGGCAGCGCGCGGCAGGCGTGACTGCCTCAAGGGGGGTTGTGGTAGGCATGGGTTGTCCGCTGACCAATCGGTCAGTAGCTTAGTTGGCCAGTGTGGTAATGACAAGACGCCGCTGTGGAATCATTTAGCGGTCGGTTGATCGGTCTCCGTTGCCGAAGTATCGGGTGCATTGTTCGCAAAACCACTACTGCCGTTGTGTTTGGTGGGTGGCTTATCCCCCGATTGGCCACTCGGTGACGGTGTTACCGTCGCGCGATGGATGGTCACCCCTGGGTTGGGATTGGCGAGAGGACGATAGTCTGATCGACCAACCGCACGTTCGCGGTGGCGGAGTGTCCGCGGGATGCGCTGTTTGGCAGTATCAACGGTTTCGGCATCCGCTCCGCCCGCCGCACCCTGGGGATTGCCAGTTTGTGTCCGACCGGTAGGCGGGCGTCGTCCCTGCCGCCCGTCGCCGAAGCGCACCGCGCCGGATTCGGTATCGATCTGATAGCTCGGGGCGCTAACCGTACGGTGTTTCGCCGTGTGCTTGGCAGCTGGAGCCGGCGGCGCTACGGACGACTGGGAATGGGCACTGGCCATCGTCGCCAGCGCCAGCAGAGCGCAAGTTGAGAGCAGGGAGCTGCGTGCCGGCATGAGGCGATCCCAATGGAGTATGGGACTCAGTATAGCCATTGTCGCGGCGTGTGCGGAAAACCGCCCGTTCAAAAAAGAAGAACCCCGCACCGGGCGGGGTTCTCGATAATCAGGTACTTCGCGAAAAACGGGTTTACGCCGGAACGACGTTGCTCGCCTGCGGGCCCTTGGGGCTGTCCTGAACCTCGAAAGTGACCTTCTGGCCTTCCGCCAGAGTCTTGAAACCCTGAGCCTGGACGGCGCTGAAGTGTACAAACACGTCGGATCCGCCATTGTCGGGGGTGATGAAGCCGAAGCCTTTAGATTCGTTGAACCACTTAACGGTACCAGTTGCCATAACTATTCCTAACCAAGAAAAAAAGGATCTATCCGGGCAGATACGAGGTGAGATGTTCGGAGGCGACACAGCGGGGACCAACCAAAACGTCAACGACCTTAAACTGCCGCGCAAGAACTATACGATACTCCCCCCAAGTCAACCAATTGTTTTTTAATCGTTCAGGAATAAGCGGTTGTTGATGTAGGCTTGACTTCAGTAGTAACCCATTCGGCTGTTTGCCGATCAATTTTGAGGGAGGTTATGGCGTGACTGAAGTACAGTTTGTTCCGGGTGATGTGGTGTTGTTGCAGGGTGAGGCCTACCAGGTGCTTGAAAACCTGGGCGACGAGGGGATGGTGATACCTTTTCCTTCGGAGGAGGTCGAGCCCTTCCGACTGGAGTGGATAGTTGAGGGTGAACGGGCGCGACGGATCGGCAACGAACCGCTGCCGGCGCCGACGCCCTGTTCAAGTGGCGAGTGCCCGACCCAGGGTAATCCGGTCAAGATGCATTTTACTCCCCGCAAGCAGCAGTAGGGCTACATGGAGCGCGACGCTCTCGGGCGTTTGCTTGGTTTGCTGGGACAGCCCACGGCGCCCTTTCGCGAAATGTGGGTCGCGGCTGAGGTGGAGCGACAACTCAGCGAGAAGAGGGTCCCGTTCTTCACCGATCCCCATGGCAACCGCGTGGTGGGGGTGCGATCGGCGCGCGAGTACCGGGCGCTGGTGCGATCATCTGTCGCCGAACCGCTGCGCTTCTTCATCGCGCATATGGATCATCCCGGGTTTCATGGTCTGCGCTGGCGCGATGAGCGCACTCTGGCAGTACGCTGGTATGGCGGCGGTCCCGTGCGTCACCTCAGGGGCGCCCGCGTGTGGCTTGCCTCCGATACTGCTCAGCTGGGCGAGGGCCGCATCATCGCAACGCAACTTGCAAAAAGCGGCCGCTCGCTGGAGCGCGCCGAGATTCGCGTGAATGATCCGGCTTTGGAGCAGCACGCCGGCCGCGCCACCCGGATCTTCGGTGGATTGGACTTCAGAGCGCCGGTATGGCGGAGTGGCAAGCGGCTGCACACGCGTGTCGCTGACGATCTGGTGGGCGTGCATGTCATTGTCGAGATGGCGCGGGAGATCCATGCCACTCGCCGTAAATCGCCTGCCCCGTTCATCGGTCTGCTGACCCGCGGCGAGGAGGTCGGTTATGTCGGCGCGATACGTCATCTGGAACTGGGCTGGCTGGAGCGTGCGCGCCGGCCGCTGTTGGCGGTCAGTCTGGAAGCGTCGCGCACCCTGCCGGGTGCAGAGATCGGTAAAGGGCCGGTTGTGCGCCTCGGTGATCGGCGTACTGTGTTCTCGGCCACCGCGCTGCAGCAACTGACAGAGATGGCGGCCAAGATACTGCCCAAGCGCCATCAGCGCCGCTTGATGGACGGCGGCGCATGCGAGGCGAGTGCTGCGATGGCCTGGGAAATCCCTACCGTGGGGATCTCGGTGCCGCTGGGCAACTACCACAATCAGGGATTCGAGGGGGGACCGGATTGCGTTAAAGCGAACGGACCGGCACCGGAATTCGTCCATCTCGACGACGTCGGCGATACCCTGCGATTGTGTCGGGCGCTGGTGGAGTGTCCGCTTGCCGACACGCACCCCTGGCAGGCAGTCAGACAACGGATGCAGCGCAACGCTGATCGTTATCGCCGGCAGCTGGCGAACCTCATCTGACTGATTTTCAATAACCGCCTTTGCGACGGCTCTCGGGTAGCCCCGCGATCTTGCCGCCCTGCTTGCTTGGCATGCGGGGAAAGAGATCGTAGAGATCCTTGCTCGATACCCGTCCGCCCCAGATTTCGCCCATGGCTTTGAGAATGGTGCGCTCGTTGGGCTGGTTCTGGCCGTTGTTGATGTACTCGTCGCGCAGATAGCGAATCACATCCATATGCTTGTCGGTCAGTTCGATCTCCTCCGTCGCAGCGATGACCGGAGCCAGCTCTTCTGACCAGTCGTTGATATCGGTCAGATAACCGTTGGCGTCGCACGCGATGGGGGTGCCGTTTAACTCATAGGGCATGGGTTCGATCTCCTCGTGGTTTCAATGAATACAGGCATCCATCTAAAGTAGGCAGCGGCACGGAAAGAGACTACCTGCCTGACGGTGAAGGTGGGCTATCCCTTTTAGGGGAGGGGCTCGTCACGGCTCGTCTCGACGATCCGGCATCCGCGCGGTAGAGTGTCGCCCAGTCGGGCAATCGCCCAAAGCATACCCTTCCAATCTACAGGGAAACCGTGTGACGACTGCCACACAGACCATCCTCTTTACCGATCTCGCGGGTTACACCGAGAGTGTTGCCGGTGTCGATCGAGAGGGACTGCGGCGCATCCTCAAGCAGCACGAGGAGCGTGTGCGCCCCATCGTCGAAAACTATGGCGGCCGCGTGGTCAAGAATATCGGCGACTCGTTTCTCTGTCTCTTTCCCTCGGCCACCGACGGCTTGCGGGCGGCGCTCGATATTCACCATCTGCGCCAAACCCAGGAGAGCCTCGAACTGCGCCTCGCCCTGAATACCGGGGATGTGGAGATCATCGATGGCGATGCCTTTGGCGATCCTGTCAATCTGGCGGCGCGTATCCTCGCGCGCACCCCGGCGGGAGAGGTCTGGTTCAGCAATGCCACGCGCTTGTGCATGAACGCCTCCGAAGTGCCATGGGAGCCGGTGGGCTCATTCCGCCTCAAGGGCGTACCCGGAGAGATCGCCTGTTATCGCCTGGTGCCCGAAGATCGGGTCTGGCTGCCGCAGCGGGTGAGCATCGCGGCAGGGCAGGGGCGGCTGGTGAGTATTACACCGGACCATCCCACGCCAAAGCTGCCTCCCGATCCGATCATACTGTTTCAGGGTTTTGAACCCGGTTCGGCACGATTGGCCGAAGCGGTCGATGCGCTGCCGGTGCTGAGTCCGGATGTGCTCTATTTGGCGGACTATCGAATTGCCGCTGGTGAACGGCAGGCCTGGCTCGATGCCGGTTGCGGGTTGATTATCGGCACACCGACCGCAGTCACGTTCGCGCTGGCGGAATTTTCTCGCGACAGGCGCGACAATGGCGATTCAGGCGATGGCGCGCAGCTGACGGTGCTCGTCAAACGCATCGAAGAGATCACCCTGGAGATAGTGTTTGGTGGTTTGGCTCTCCCCAGGGTGCCATTGGCAGACGTGGTGGCCGCCTACCACTACGAACTGACACCTGACGGAGATTGGGCGACCGAGTCGGATCGTGCGCTGCTGCGCATCGCCGTAACCAGGGAGGGAGTCGAACTTCATGCGCGCTGCAGTGAAATCGCGGTCGGGGGAGGGGCGCTGGCCGAGGATGAGAAGGTGATGCTTGCCAAACGTCAGATCATCAATACGCCGGCAGGGGGGTTCGAATTCCTGCCTCTGGAGGGAGAGTACTGCGGCGCATTGCTGCGCGACACCACGCTCAAGTTGGGTGTCGGACGGGGACAGACCGTCGAGTTGGGCCGGCAACCGCGGGCACCGGGCTTCGCTTTCCCCAGGCGTCCTGGGCAGACCAACATACGCTGGTGTGCCGGGAGCAAGGCGCGCCAGGCACGCGAGCAGGATTTCACGCTGGATCGCGGACTGGTGGGGAGGCGGCAATTCGCGATTCGGGTGGGGCACGGGTCATTGGAACTGGTGCCGATGCACAAGGAGTGCACGACCTACGTATTGCGTGATGGTGGTTTGGTGGAGATCCTCCAACCGGTGCCGGTACGTTTTGGCGATCAGGTAATTGCGGGAACCACCGTCGTCGCGCTGCGCCGGCCGTGAGCCTGCCCCATTGCGCTGGTTTCCGCTAAACGAACCGATTATCATCGCAAAAAACAACGGCCGCTCAAGCGATTAGCCTGCTGCCTGGGGTTCGGCGGCATGCGCCTTTCCCCACATGTTGTACCGCACAGTTACGGAGTGTTCAGCCGCTTCACGGACGGCTTGCAAAACCTATGGCGATGGAAATACCCGGCTACCAGATCATCCGCGAACTCGGCAAGGGCGGGATGGCGACCGTCTACCTGGCGATTCAGGAGAGTTTCGGTCGCGAGGTGGCGTTGAAAATCATGTCGTCCAGCCTTTCGGCGGATCCCGATTTTCATGAGCGGTTTCTGCGCGAGGCGCAGATCGTCAGCCGCCTGGTACACCCCAATATCGTGACCGTCTACGACATCGGCGAGCGCGACGGGCACCACTATATGTCGATGGAGTATGTAAAGGGTAAGGATCTGCGCCACAAACGCGACCAGCTTTCGCTCCTGGAACGGTTGCGCATCATCAAGGAGGTCGCGCTGGCGCTCGATTATGCCAGCAAGAAGGGTTACATCCATCGCGACGTAAAACCCGACAACATCATGCTGCGTGAAGAGGATGGTCGCGCGGTGCTGATGGATTTCGGTATTGCCCGCGCCGTCGAGGTCGATGTCAGCATGACGCAGACCGGCACCGTGATCGGCACGCCTCAGTACATGAGCCCGGAGCAGGCACGCGGCACCCGGGTCGATCATCGGGCGGATCTCTACAGTCTGGGCGTCGTGATGTTTCAGCTGCTTGCCGGCCGCGTGCCCTACCATGCCGAAACGCCTGTGGCGGTTGCGCTCAAGCACATCACCGATCCCTTGCCGCAGTTGCCCAACAAGCTGCGTGTCTTTCAGCCGGTGATCGACAAGGTGCTGGCCAAAGACCCCGATCATCGTTATCAGAGCGGCGCCGAAATGGTGGTGGCGTTGGATCGCATCAGTGCGGCGTGCGAGCGTGCATTACTGGCGCGCAAAGGGCAGAACGGCGTCGAGGATGAAAATGGCGCTGGGGATACGCCGGCGCGCACGCCGACGCTGGCAATGAAGCCCAAGGTCGCGATCAAGACCAATAGCCAGGATTCGGCACCCACTGCACCGCAGGATGCAGTGCGTGTCCCGGCCGATTACCGGCGCACGCAAACCAGCACCAGATCCGGCGGCGGGGCCGGGCTGTGGTTGTGGTTGTTGCTCATCGTCACCGGCGGGGTCGGAGCGGCCTACTACTTGGGGTATCTCGATCCGTGGCTGGGGCGATGGCAAAACCCGTTTGAAACCGCACAGGCACCGGGCAGGGACGCGAAATCACCGCCGGTGAGTGCAGGTGAGTCAGCGGAACTCCCCGCAGCGCCCGCCACATCGGCACCGACCGTCAGTGGGACTTCGCCGCCGCTTGCAACCGATACCGCGGAGACCACGGATGCGGCACCCGAGTCCACGCTGTTGAACACTCCCCAGGAAACGTCTGCCGCAGATCCGGCCGCAACGCTCGTCTCCAAGATCGAGGCTCAGGCGCAGGAGTTGGAGTTGCGGGTGGCGAGTGATCTCAGCGTTGCGCCCCAGCTTGCCCAGCTCTACCTGCTGGTGCTCTCCGATCAGCCTGATCAGCCCTGGGCGACCAACGGCTTGGCGGCGTTGCAGGAACGTCATCTGGAGGCTGCCCGCGCGGCGTTCGCCAGCGGTGACACGGGCAAGACCCGTCAGTACCTGGAGTGGGCGACAGCCAGTTACCCTGACACGCGACGTCTGGCCGGTTTCGTAAGCCTGGGGGAGCAACTCAACAAATCACAACGGGTGAGCGAACTGCTGCAACAGGCCGAACAGCATCTGGCGAACAATGCGCTGACTTCACCCGCCGGCGCCAACGCGTTGGAAAGCTTTCAGGCGGCGCTGACCGAGGATGCCGGAAATACTGCGGCGCGTTTGGGTATTACGCGCATCGCCGAACGTTACGCTGCCCTGGCCGAAGCACACCTCGATAAAGGGGAGCTCGATAAGGCAATGGCGATGGTCAAGCGTGGTCTGAGTGTCGATCCCGACCAGATCAAACTCAAAGAGCTGGGTTCGCAGATCACCTCCCTGCACACCCGCCTGCAGCAGGTGCACGACCTGTTGAACCAGGCGAGAACACTGCAAACGGCAGGTAAACTGATCCAGCCCGGCGGCGCAAACGCTTTCGAAAGCTATCGTCGCGTGCTCAAACTGGATGCCGGCAATCGCGAAGCCAATCAGGGATTGCGTGCCATTGAGGCTGAATTGGCACAGCGTATTCGAACGGCGATGAGTGCCAGCCAATTGGATGATGCGGCGCTGTTGCTGGCGGAGGCGCGCGAGCGATTCGCGCAGAGTTCCACACTGTTGGAGTTACAGAGCCGTCTCGATGAAGCACGCGAATCGGCGGTTCGAGCCGCGGCCGAGGCCATCCGCCCGAAAGTCACGCGGCTCAGGGTGAGCGGCTCCGCATTGCAGGGACTGGAGGGTCCGCAGCCATCGAGTTTCAGGGCCGATCGCACGCTGCACATCGGTTTTGACTATCAGAATCTCCAACAGGAGACGACGGTCATTCAAGCGATCCTCTACGATGGTGCGCGCAGCATGGAGATCGCCCAGGTGGGGGTGGTGGTAACCGGCGCAAATGGAATCAAGTTCTTCCAGATAGCGCGTCCTGTCGAGGGCTTTCCCGAAGGGGGTTATAATCTTGACCTGGTGTTGGAGGGCGAACGGCTCAGTTCGGATGCCTTCAGCGTCGAAAAATAGCGCGCCGCCGCGAGGATCGCGGTATGGTCCAGGGCAGGCGTGCCATCGGAAAGAGATTCAGACATGATCCGTAAATACTTCGTGGTAGCAGCATGTGCTCTTATCGTGGTGGGGTGCCAGGTTCCCGCTAACGTCAAAGAGTTGAGCGACGAGAACCAGACCCTGAAGGGGCAGTTGAACAACGCTAACCAGCAGATCTCCCAGCTCAAGGCCCAGGAGCGACTGCTGCAGAAAGACATCGCGGAACTCAATCGCGTGGTCACCGTACTGGATGCCGAAAAGGGCTCACGGGTTCGCGAGTCGTCGCAGTTGCGGGGTCAGATCCGCAAGTTCCAGCAGCAGCAGATCGATGAGCTGAAGGAATTTCTGGTGCGCGAGGATCTCCTTGACTATATCGGCGGCGAGCTCGTCGAACGCGCCCAGGTCGAGGAAAAACCGCTGTTGATTGTCGATCTTGCCCACGCGGTGCCGAAGAACGGGACACTGACAGGCGTTGGCGGGTACTTTGCCAAGCCGGCCCCCTTCAAGGTCAAAGTACTGCGGCAGGTGGAAAACGATCTTGTGGTGATCTGGGAGAGCAAACCGCTTACGCCCAAGCAGCCGGGCCTCAATCGCATCAACTTCCCCGTGACGGTCGGCGTCGAGCAAGGTGACGTGCTTGGCTACTACTTCCCCACCCTGACCGGTGTCACCTTCGATACGGGCAGCGGCGACACCCGCTATCTCCAGTCGGATCTGCGGCCAGGCGGCAAGGTGCGGCGTTCGGCTCTGCTGGGTGATGGGAAGAAACGGGCCTATTCGATCGGGGTCTATGCGCTTCTGAACTGACGCACAGCGCACGATCGCCAAATCCGATCGCAGCCATTTCGGGATGACGTGGCGTCGAATTAGTCGTTTGGTTGATGCAGATCAACTCGGGCACTGGAATCTTTCAGCGCGAACGATATCGTTACCACTGTAGTATCAGTATGCGTCCTCCATACCCCCGGTGGTTCCCCCCCTCCCCCCCAATTGACCACCGGGGGTTTCTTTACCTGCAATCCCTACCCGATAGGCTCCGGGCGCAAGCTTCGCTAGCGCTCCGCAACCGGATGCTGCCGTGCCAGGCCATGGGGGATTCGTTCAGAGCGTGATGATTTGAAGCGATTCATAGCGCAGGACGCTGCGCTGCTTGTCGCACCGCTGACTGCGCGGCTAGTTCGACTCCTTCCGTGTCCAGCCGCCGCTCTTGCCGCCGGATTTTTCGAGCAACTGCACCGAGTGAATCTGCATCCCGCGATCCACCGCTTTGCACATGTCGTAGACCGTCAGCAATGCCAACTGAACGGCCATCAACGCCTCCATCTCCACACCAGTGCGCTCGGCGGTTTCGGCCCGTGCCACGCAGTGGATGTCGCCGCTCTGGGAGTCGGGTGTAAGGTCGATGGAAAGATGCGTGAGCATGATCGGGTGGCAGAGCGGAATAAGATCCGAAGTACGTTTGGCAGCCATGATCCCGGCGATGCGAGCGATGCCCAGGACATCCCCTTTTTTGTGATCGCCCGCGATGATTTTCTCCAGGGTCGCAGGCTGCATGTGTATGCGTCCCTCGGCGACCGCGATGCGATGCGTGGCCTTCTTCTCACCCACGTTCACCATATGGGCGTCACCGGCCTGATTGAAATGGGTCAACTCGCTCATGGTTGAAGACTCCCCGATGGTGGTTGGCTCACTCCCGCGGCAGTTCGCGGATCTCGAACCGCAGGGTTTCGAGGTCGCCTACGGCGTAAGTGGGCGGGGCTCCTATGCCTGCTACCGTGCCGGGATTCAAGAGCACGGCAGCCCCTTGCTTGTGCTCGACCGCAGAGATCTCGCTGGTGTGGCTGTGCCCACAACAGAGTAGGTCATAGCGGCCCGACTGCGCCATTCGTTGCGCCCGATGCGGATAGTGCGAGAGAAAGATGCGGCGTCCCGCGAGTACGAAATCGGCTTCGGCGCCGTAGTAGCGGATACCGCTGTTGGCGCGGGTCGCCATGGTGCGCAGCTCATCGAGATTGCCGCTGTTGTTGCCATGCACGAGATAGATGGGCTTGCCCAGGCGTTTGAGCTCCGTCAGCGTTTCGGTCGCGATTAAATCGCCGCAGTGGAGGAATGCCTCGGCGCCTTCGTCCAGCGCGCTTTGCGCGGCAGCGAGCATGCGATCGATGCGATCGTGGCTGTCGGAGAGGATACAGACAATCAAGGCGCTCTCCTTAGAAACGGGGCTTGTCGGGGTCGCTATCGTAGCGCTTGATGCTATCGAGCACCTCTTTTTTGGCCGCTTCGACACCCGCCCAACCATCGATCTTCACCCATTTGTCCGGATCGAGGTCCTTGTAGTGTTCAAAGAAGTGGCCGAGCAGATCGAGGACGCCTTTCGGAACATCGGTGATCGAATTGGCCTCCTCGTAGTGGCCGCGCAGCCCTCGGGCGGGCAGTGCCAGCACTTTGGCGTCGGGACCCGCTTCATCGGTCATTTTCAACACACCCACCGGGCGGCAGCGGATGACCGATCCGCTGATCAGGGGAGCCGGGGTGATGACCAGCACGTCCACCGGATCACCGTCTTCGGACAGGGTGCGCGGCACATAGCCGTAATTGCAGGGATAGCGCATCGAGGTCTTCAGGAAGCGGTCCACGAACATCGCTCCTGTCTCTTTATCCACCTCGTACTTGACCGGCTCGGCGTGGGCCGGGATCTCGATGATAACGTTGATCTCATCCGGCGCCTGTTTGCCGGGGCTGACTCTGTCCAGGTTCATATGCCTTAATCCTGCTGGGTTCTTTAGGGGGTTGGTGGGGATCTTAACTGGTCAAAGCGACTTCACTACGTATATACTCCGCAACCGAATTTCTAATCGGGTCATGGGTTTTTCGTCGATTCGACCGACGAAGCAATCTGGGCAAACGCTGGGATTTCAAAAGGGGTAACCGGCGGGAGCAGGGCGCCTATTCTCCAAGGGCCTGTCCATCGCGTCAATCCCGAGCTGTATCGGGCGCATACCCCGCGGGTCTTGACCCGGAAATCCCGAATGCATTTGCCACCCCAGGATTCGCCGTGTCTGCAGGCTGCATCTGGCGTCTGCGAACACCTGTTTTCATTCAACTGTAGGGAGCATTGGGGAGATGACAGCGTTACCACCCATTCTAGGTATTCTCGGCCTGGTGGTGGCTTACTTCATATATCAAGCGATCATGAAGTACTCCGCCGGTGAGGATAAGGTCGCCAAGATCGCCGAACAGATTCATATCGGCGCCATGGTGTTCATGAAGCGCCAATACAAGATGCTGGTGATGTTCGCCGGTGTTCTGGTAGTGATCCTTTGGTATCTGCTGGGTTGGAAGACGGCCGTGGCCTTTATTGTCGGCGCGCTGGCTTCAGGCACCGCCGGTTATCTGGGCATGTTTACCGCGACCAAAGCCAATGTGCGTACCACGACGGCGGCGCACACCAACGGCGCGGCCGAAGCGCTGACCGTCGCCTTCTACGGCGGATCGGTCATGGGTTTGGCGGTGGCCTCGCTGGGGTTGATTGGTCTCGGTGGTCTCTACCTCTTCTTTGGTGGAAACCCGGAAACGGCGCATACCATCGAAGGCTTCGGCATGGGCGCCTCAACGGTTGCATTGTTTGCACGTGTTGGCGGCGGCATCTTCACCAAGTCCGCCGACGTCGGTGCCGATCTGGTGGGTAAACTCGAGGCGGGTATACCCGAGGATGATCCGCGCAATCCTGGCGTCATCGCCGACAATGTCGGCGACAATGTCGGTGACGTTGCCGGCATGGGCTCCGACATTTTCGAGTCCTATTGTGGCGCCATGATCGCCACCATTGCCATGGCAGCTACGCTGTCGGCAGCGTCGATCGCAGCATTGGGCGATCGCGGCATGTTGATGTTCTTACCCCTGGCGCTGGCCTCCACGGGGTTGATCTGTTCAGTGTTGGGTATCGGCATCGTGCGCAAATTCAGCAACAAAGCACCCGAAGTGGCGCTGCGTTCGGGCACCATCGGTGCCACCCTCCTCTTCATTCTTGCCGCATTGGTGGTGGTGCTGGTCGCCGGAGTGACCTACAAGGTGTGGCTCGCGGTGCTGGCCGGTGCCGTCGGTGGCATCATCATCGGGTTGGTGACCGAGTACTATACTGCCAGCAAGCCGGTGGAGAAGATTGCGGCAGCAGGTGAAACCGGTGCTGCGACCGTGATGATCACTGGTCTGGCGATCGGCATGCAGTCGGTGGTGATCCCGTTGCTGACCATCTGCGCCATTATCTTCGTTACCACTGAGTTGGTGGGCCTCTACGGTGTGGGTATCGGTGCGGTTGGAATGCTGGCTACTGTCGGCATCACCATGGCCATCGACGCATACGGCCCGGTAGCCGATAACGCCGGCGGTATTGCCGAGATGGGTGGTCTGGGTGCGGAAACCCGCAAGATCACCGATTCGCTGGACGAGTTGGGCAACACCACCGCCGCCATCGGCAAGGGCTTCGCCATTGGCGCGGCAGCCCTGGCCGCACTGGCCATCATCACCGCCTTTGGGCAGACCGTAACGCTGCACAATCCCGACTTTGCGTTGGAATTGGGTAGCCCGACCGTGCTGATTGGGCTCTTTATCGGCGGGTTGATTCCGTTCCTGATCGCAGCCATCACCATGACTGCGGTCGGCGACGCCGCCTTTGACATGATCAAGGAGATTCGTCGTCAGTTCCGCGAGATCCCCGGTCTGCTGGAAGGCACCGGTGAGCCCGATACCGCACGTTGCGTGGATATCGCCACCACGGCTGCCTTGAAGCGGATGATCCTGCCCGGCGTGATCGCGGTGGGCATGCCCTTCGTGATCGGTTTCGGCATGGGCCCTGAAAGCCTGGGCGGTATGCTGGGTGGGGCGCTGCTCTCCTGCGTGCTGTTGGCGCTCATGATGGCCAATGCAGGTGGTGCCTGGGACAACGCCAAGAAATTCATCGAGAAAGGCAACTTCGGCGGCAAGGGTTCCGATGCCCACAAGGCGGCCGTGGTGGGCGATACCGTGGGCGATCCCTTCAAGGATACCTCCGGCCCCGCCATGAACATTCTCATCAACGTCATGGCCATCGTGTCATTGGTTATCGCACCGTTGCTCTGAGAAATCGAAGCGCTGTTTGAACAGAAAGGGCCGGTGTCACCGGCCCTTTTCTTTGGTGCAGGGATGAAAGCGGGGCCGCTGTGTCTATGCTTTAAGGAGGCAAGGTTTCCCATCGCATCGCAAAGGAGCCATCCATGAAAGTATTCATGCTGATGACCGGCAGCGGGCCCCTGGTAATTCTGACCTCCCATCAGTCTATCGAGGATGCCATGTTGCTGAGCAAGCTGGCCGCCAAGGGGATGACCAAGTTCATCGCCCACGAGATCCCGCTGGATCTGGCGCGCACGCGCTACGGCGGGCACTTCGATGTCGCCTCCAAGGATCTTTACGAATCCGACGATCTGCGCGTACTCGACTACAACGGCGAGCGGGCATTCCGCCTGTTTCGCTTCGAGGAGCTGGGCCCGGAGCTGCGCCACGAGGGCACCGGCTAACACCCGCTCCGCACCTTCATGCGGGCAAAGGGCCGGGATTGCCGGCCCTTTGCGTAATGACCTGGTGGTGGGCTATTTGAGTTTGTACGTGGTGCTGAGCTTGGTGGGTACCGCTACATTTTTCAGACGCACATACTGGGGCAACCCGTTCTTGTAGGGGGGGTAGTCCTCACCCAGGATGAGGGGTTCCAGATAGGTGCGGCACTGCTTGGTGATGCCGAAACCATCCCGGGTGATGAAGCTCTTGGGCATCATCTTCTCACGATTGGCCACTTTGGCGAGCGGGGCAACCCCCACTTTCCAGCGATAGGGCTTGTTGCTGGTGCGCACCACGGTGGGCATCACAGAGTTCTTTCCGGCCAGCGCGAGCTCCACCGCGGCCTTGCCCACGGCGTAAGCCTGCTCGACATCGGTTTTGGAGGCGATATGGCGGGCGGCACGTTGCAGATAATCCGCAACGGCCCAGTGATACTTCAAGCCCAGGCCGTTCCTGACCATCCCGGCGACCACGGGTGCCACGCCGCCGAGTTGGGCATGGCCGAAGGCATCGCGCAATCCCTGGTCAGAGAGAAACTTGCCGTCCGCCCCTTTCACCCCCTCGGAAACCACGACCGAACAGTAGCCGTGTGCGGCCACCTTCTTTTTGATGGTGGCGAGGAATCGCTTCTGGTTGAACGGTACCTCGGGAAAGAGGATCACGATCGGCAGTTCATAATCGGCACTGCTGGCAAGCCCACCCGCCGCGGCAATCCAACCGGCATGGCGCCCCATCACTTCGATGATGAAAACCTTGGTCGAGGTTTTGGCCATGGAGGCGACATCGAAGCTCGCTTCGAGCACCGAGATGGCGATGTACTTGGCCACCGATCCGAATCCCGGGCAGACATCGGTGATCGGCAGGTCGTTGTCGACCGTTTTCGGCACGTGAATTGCCTGAATCGGATAGCCCAGAGTTTTGGATAGCTGCGAAACCTTGAGACAGGTGTCCGCCGAGTCGCCGCCGCCGTTGTAGAAGAAGTAACCGATGTTGTGCGCGGCAAACACTTCAATCAACCGCTCGTATTCGGCGCGATTTTCCTCCAACCCTTTCAGTTTGTAGCGACACGAGCCAAAGGCGCCTGAGGGTGTATGTCGCAGTGCGGCAATGTCGCGCTTGGACTCTTTGCTGGTGTCGATGAGCTCTTCGGTCAATGCGCCAATGATGCCGTTGCGCCCAGCGTAGACCTTGCCTATGCGGTCTTTGTGCTGGCGCGCGGTCTCGATCACACCGCATGCCGATGCGTTGATAACCGCGGTGACGCCGCCCGATTGGGCATAAAAGGCATTCATCTTTTTTGTGTTGCGGGTGTTGCGAGTCGTCATGGTTGATACCCTCTGGGTCACTTGTTCCTATGAATCGGTCTGAAGCGGCGCTTGCATGGTGCCCTGGGAATTCCGGATACGGGCCGCGGGGGGGCTGCTGCATACCCTTCTGTGGTGAGGATGGGCGTATCCCCCAACGCCGGCATTCACTGTAATTTTTCGCAAGGAAGTTTCTCCTTCGAGGTGGATGAGGTCAATGTCTCCAAATCGGGAGTGATGTTTCTATAGCTAATTGGAGAGCAGATATCATTATGTAATGCGCGCACTGCTGTTCTTAAAATGAAAAGGTTGTGCTATATAGGGCGGGAATTAGGAAGTTCGCGTAAGCATACATCGAAGTTTGCAGTTCCCGGCGCGGATTTCACGGGGGGTACATCAACAAAAATGCGGGGTAAGCATAACCATGAGAATAGTACTTCTGGGGGCACCCGGATCGGGTAAGGGCACACAAGCCAAGCAACTCGTCGATAAATTCGCGATACCACAAATCTCCACCGGTGACCTGCTGCGCGCAGCGGTTGCCGATCGCACACCTCTAGGACTACAGGCCAAAGCTGCAATGGAGGCCGGTCAGTTGGTCTCTGACGAGATCGTGCTCGGCATGATTCGTGAGCGGCTTTCGCAACCCGACGCCAAGAAAGGTTTCATCCTCGACGGATTCCCGCGCAACCTCGCCCAGGCGGCCGCGCTCAATCAGATGCTCGACGAGCTGAATCAACCGATTGATGTGTCACTGCTGATCGATGTCGATTTCGATGTTCTGATGCAACGCCTCACAGGCCGCCGTACCTGCATGTCGTGTGGCCAGATGTACAACGTCTATACCACCCCGCCCAAGATCGAGGGCCAGTGCGATCGTTGCGGCGGTGAACTTCATCATCGCGCTGATGACAACGAAGAGACTATCGGCAATCGATTGAGAGTGTATGAGAATCAAACATCGCCTGTGGTCGAGTACTACCGCGGCCAGGGCAAACTGAGCACTGTCGAAGGGGTCGGCGATATCAAGCAGATATTTTCCTCCATCCTCAAAGTGTTAGAAGGTGCAGCTAGTAAGCCAGCAGTGGCCAAACCGGCAACTGCGCCCATGATACCAACTGCCAGAAAGGTGCCAGCCAGCAGCAGGCCGGTGCCAGCAAAGGCGGTTACCCAGAAGGCGAAACCAAAGCAAGCGGAGGCCAAGAAGAAAGTGACTGACGAGACAACTACCACTGAACCGGCGGCTGAGGCTAAGGCTCCAGCCAAAAAGAAACCCGCACCTAAAAAGGCGACTGCAAAGAAGAGAACAGCCGCTAAAAAGGCCGCACCGAAAAAGAAGGCCGCTGCCAAGAAGAAGGCTGCGCCGAAGAAAAAGGCCGCTGCCAAGAAGAAGGTAGCCACCAAGAAGAAGGCTGCGCCGAAGAAAAAGGCCGCTGCCAAGAAGAAGGCCGCCGCCAAGAAGAAGGCTGCGCCGAAGAAAAAGGCCGCTGCCAAGAAGAAGGCCGCCGCCAAGAAGAAGGCTGCGCCGAAGAAAAAGGCCGCTGCCAGGAAGAAGGCAGCCGCCAAGAAGAAGGCTGCGCCGAAGAAAAAGGCCACTGCCAGGAAGAAGGCAGCCGCCAAGAAGAAGGCTGCGCCGAAGAAAAAGGCCGCTGCCAGGAAGAAGGTAGCCGCCAAGAAGAAGGCTGCGCCGAAGAAAAAGGCCGCTGCCAGGAAGAAGGTAGCCGCCAAGAAGAAGGCTGCGCCGAAGAAAAAGGCCGCTGCCAGGAAGAAGGCTGCGCCGAAGAGAAAGGCCGCTGCCAGGCGGCGTTAGGCGTCAGCCCTGGCAATGACCTAAGGTGGGCGCCTCTGGCGCCCACTTTTTTTTCGCTTCGCCAATCCTTGTCCGGTAATACGAAATAGCCAGCTATCCACAGTACCCCAGATCCGTTCCTGCAGTCGTTTCCACCAAGGGCGTTGCCGCCAGCGCGCCGCACTTATCTCGCGGGCGTGCTCGAAATCGTCGCGGAACATACGCTCGACGACGGCAGCAAAACGGACATCATCGATTTCCTGATTGGCATCGAGATTCCACAGCTGATTCCAGCGATCCAGATTGCTGGAGCCTATAGAAACCCATTCGTCGCAAAGCAGTACCTTGGAGTGCAGGAACTGGGGGCGATACTCGAAAATACGCACACCCGCGCGCAGCAGGCGTCCGAAGTAGCGTCGACCAGCGTATCGAACACCCGGATGGTCGATGAGCCGGCCGGGCAGCAGCAGGCGAACCTCAATGCCGCGTCGAGCTGCTGAGCAGAGGCTGCGGCGTAAGCGATTGGTGGGGATGAAGTAGGCTGTGCTCATCCAGACCCGGTGTTTGGCCGATTTGATGCGGCCCACGAACGAACGCAGTATCTCGGGTTTGTGTGCGCCACTCGCTGTCACGAGTCGTCCCGCCATGTTGCCATCCACCGCAGCGATACGCTGGGGGAGGCTGGGGGGCAGCGCGCAGCAACGCTGCCATGTGGAGGCGAACAGGTGTGCCCAGTCGTCGAGCACGGGTCCGTGCATGGCTACCATGGTTTCGCGCCAGCCAGAGTGCCGTGACTTCTGCGGGAGCACGGTATCGCTGATGGCGGTACCACCGGTAAACCCTATTCGCCGATCAACCAGCAGCAGTTTTCGGTGGTCACGCCGCAGGTTGTGGCGCCATTTGTGGTAGGCAAGGGGGTTGTACAAGGTAAGGGCGACGTTGCCGGCGCGCAGCCGGTAGCGATCGTGAGCGCTGAGGTTGCGGGCGCCGAAGGCATCGAGCAAGACACGTACGGTGACCCCCCGTTGAGCGGCTGCACACAGTTGCTCGATGAAGTGATCGGCTACGGCGCCCGTTTCGAACAGGTACATCTCGAGCAGCACCTCGTCGCGTGCCGCTGCGATTGCCTCCAGCATCGCAGCAAGGAAATCCTCGCTCGCGGTGTAGAGTTCGAAGTGGTTCCCATCGCGCCACGGGAATCCACGCTGTAATGAAGGGGAGACCATCGGGCGGTGTTGGCAGGAGAGAGTCAGTCGGTTCGGGGGGTTAAAACCAGGCGTCCGGCCTCGACGCACAAATTGGACCGACCCGTGAGCCAGTCGCGCAGCGTTCGTCCGGCCAGCTCGGCGCGCCAGCCGTGCAGCAGGGATATCTCATCCGAGCCCCGCACCAACTCCTCCAGATCGTTGCGCGATGCCAGCGAACCGGCGCTGACTCCAGCCGTTGCAGCGCACAGACGCAACAGCGCCATCAGCGAATCGACGACGGCCCCTTGAGCCTCATCGAGCGGTTTGGCGCGCGGGAGATGCGGCCAACTCTCGCGTGGGGTGTTGAGAGCCTGGCCGATGATCGTGAGCAGGCTGGCGCCGTCCCGATCGATGGTTCCCTGCTCCAGGCCGCGCACCTGACTCAGCGCGGCGCGGTCAGCGGGGCGTTGGCGGGCCAGATCGAGCAGCAATTCATCGCGCAGAATCCAGCGGCGTGGGCGGTTGCGCTGGCGTGCCTGTTCTTCGCGCCAGGCGGTCAGATCCTGCAGCACCTTGAGCTGTACGCCCTTGAGTTTGCCGGCACCCTTGACACGGCGCCACATGGTCGCGGGCGGATTGGCATAGGTTGCCGGATCGGTGAGCGTTGCGAAATCCTCCGTGAGCCAGCCCAGTCGACCCAGGCCGGCGAGCTGCGCGTGCAGTTTTTCGTAAGCGGATACCAGGTAGGTGACATCGTCCGCCGCGTAGCGAAGCTGCTCTACGCTGAGCGGGCGGCGACTCCAGTCGGTGCGCGTGTGAGTTTTAGCCAATTGCACACCGAGCAGCTTTTCAACCAGCGCAGCGTAGCCGATCTGTTCGCCAAGGCCAGCGAGCGTGGCGGCGACCTGGGTGTCAAAAATGGGTGTGGGCACCGATCCGCTGCTGTCGTAGAAGAGTTCCAGATCCTGGCGCGCAGCATGCAGAACCTTGAGGCAGTTGGGATCGTAAAGCAGCGCCGTCAGCGGCGAGAGATCCTTGATCGCCAGTGTATCGATGCAGGCGACGACATCGTGGGTGGCGATCTGGATCAGGCAGAGTTCGGCGAAATAGGTCTTTTCGCGCAGGAACTCGGTGTCCATTGCGATCCACTTTGCGTCGCGCAAGCGCGCGCAGAAGACCTCCAACCGCTCGGTGGTATTGATAAACTCAGGATTCATTTTTTGATTCGATGCCGTTATCCGATGCCGTGTATTATCCCCGGTCAGTGCCATCAGTGATACGGTGCATGAAGCGTAGCCCTGGAATCGCCGAGCTGTGACACAACTCATACGACTGTTCTTCGATATCTGCCTGTTTCGCCGCGGGCCACAGGATGTTCCGGTTTCCGTGTGGCTGTTACGCGCGGTGCTCGTGATCTATCTGGTCCTGGGCGTGGCGGTGCTCTCGCTCGACAACGGATTGGAGTGGCGGAGCGCGGCGAAGGTCTTGGTCGATCTGGCGTTGCTCGCGGGTATCACTTGGGGCACGCTGAGCTGGCGGCGGCACCAGGCGCGCTTTACCCAGACCCTGACCGCGCTGTTGGGTACGGGCATTGTGCTCTCGATAATTGCTCTTCCCGTGGTGCGCTGGCTCTATTTGAGCTCTGCGGCAGGTGGTGTCGATCCGGCAGCAGCCATGATCTGGTTCGTTCTGCTGGTCTGGAGTCTGGCGGTGATGGGCCATGTGATGCGACACGCTCTGCAGGGCTCGTATGCCTTGGGGGCATCGGTTGCGGTGGGTTATCTGGTTGCGCAGATGACACTCCTCGATCTGCTTTTCCCCGAGTCCGGCTGATGCACCTCCATATTCTGGGGATCTGCGGAACCTTCATGGGCGGCGTGGCGTTATTGGCACGCGAACTGGGCCATACGGTGACCGGGCAGGACGCAGCGGTCTATCCACCCATGAGCACCCAGCTTGCGACCGCGGGTATCGCGCTGCACGAGGGTTACGATACAGAGCCGCTGCGTACGGCGCCCGATTGTGTGGTGATCGGCAATGCACTGACGCGCGGTAATCCAGCCGTCGAACATGTCCTGGCGCGCGGTATTCCCTACACCTCGGGGCCGCAGTGGCTGGCAGACAATCTGTTGCGCGAACGCTGGGTCATCGGTGTGGCGGGAACTCACGGTAAAACGACCACCGCCAGCATGGTGGCCTGGATCCTCGAATACGCCCAACTGCAACCAGGGTTTCTGATCGGCGGCGTACCGGAGAATTTCGGCCTCTCGGCCCGCTTGGGCGCGACGCCTTTTTTCGTGGTCGAGGCCGACGAATACGACACCGCCTTTTTCGATAAACGCTCGAAGTTCGTCCACTACCGGCCGCGCACAGCGGTCCTCAACAACCTCGAGTTCGATCACGCCGATATCTTTCCCGATCTCGCGGCCATTCAACGCCAGTTCCATCACCTGGTGCGCACCGTTCCCGGCAACGGCCTGATAGTGGCACCGGTTGCCGATACCGCCTTGCAGGTCGTCCTGGAGCAGGGCTGCTGGACGCCGGTGGAGAATTTTCAGGTTTGCGAGGGCGGAGGGGCCGTCTGGCAGGCGCGGTCGTTGGCCGCCGATGCGAGTCGTTTCGAAGTCGTGTGTGAGGGCCGCGCTGTGGGTCAGGTCGCGTGGGATCTGGCCGGGCAGCACAATCTCGCCAACGGCCTGGCCGCGCTCGCTGCGGCCCGTCATGCAGGCGTGCCGGCGACAGTGGGTGTGGAGGCATTGAGCGGCTTTCGCAACGCCAAACGCCGCATGGAGTTGCGCGGGGAGGTGGGGGGTGTGACGGTCTACGACGATTTTGCGCACCATCCCACCGCGATCGCTGCCACTTTGGCTGCACTGCGCGCGCGGGTCGGCAGGGCACGGATATTCGCGGTGCTCGAACCGCGCTCCAACACCATGCGCATGGGGGTGCACCGTGAAACACTCGCGGATTCACTGGGCATCGCGGATCGGGTGCTGCTGCTCCAACCGGAAGGTCTGAAGTGGGATTTGGACGAGGTGGCACGCCGCATCGGAACGCAGGCTGCGGTGTTCGGCAACGTGGAGGCAATCGTGGCGGCCATCACAGTCGCGGCCAGACCCGGTGATCAGGTCATGATCATGAGCAACGGCGCTTTCGGCGGCATCCACGGGAAAATGCTTGCCGCATTGACCGCGGCGCAGTAGCCCCGCAGGAATATCAGCGGAGCCCAGGAGAGCTTGCGGACCTTGTGCTAGTCTTGGCTAAGGCCGCCCGAACCCAGCCCTCGCGTCGGATCCAGGGTGTGACGATCCGCAGACTGCTCGGGCGCTGACCGTTGGGTTGCGGGCTTTAATGACACTTCAGGCGGATTCCGTGTCTGACAACAACGATAAGCTGTCGCACCGACAAGAGATCAAAATCACCCCCGTACCGCACCGGCGAAACGGCGGCCCGTTGTTTAACCCAACCGTGTCATCGCACCATCAAATTCATAGGCCATACTGGCACCATGCGGGTCTTGTGGTACGGGACCTGAGACGCTGTCCAACAAGGAGGATACCCCCAATGCATCGTTCCAAAACTCTACTGGCTGGTGTTGCGATACTGACGCTGTCGCTGGGATCTGCCAATGCAGAAACCCTGCGCCTGCTTACCTGGGGCGGTTATGCCCCGGATGATGTGATCGCCGATTTCACCAAGGAGACCGGCATTACAGTCAGTGTCACCAAATCCAACAATGAAGACATGATCTCCAAACTGCGTGCCACCGGAGGCTCCGGCTTCGATCTGGCACAGCCCAGTCAGGATCGCATCGTCGGCGCGCAGACCGACTACGACATCTACAAACCCATGGACCTGTCGAAGATCGACGCGGCGCAATTCATTCCCTCGATGATGGATGCCACGCGTAAGAACACGACCTTCAAGGGCCAGGTCTACGGTGTGCCGCATATCTGGGGCACCAGCGGCCTGGTGCTCGATCGTTCCAAGGCAGGCAATGTCGGCGATTACACCGACCTCTGCAATCCAGCGCTGGCGGGCAAGGTTTCGTATCGACTGAAACGCCCGACGCTGATCGGATTTGCCTTCGCCATGGGTATGGATCCCTTTGCCGCGTATCAGGACAAGGGCGCCTATCAGAAGATCCTGGACAAGGTGGAAGCCAAGCTGGTCGACTGCAAGAGCAATGTGCGGGTCTACTGGACCGGCGGCGATGCGCTCCTCAACCTGCTGCGCTCCGGCGAGGTGGTCGCGGCCATGGCGTGGGACACCGGCGGGTGGAAGCTCAACAAGGAGAACGCCAATATCACCTTCGTCGCCCCGAAATCCGGAGCCCTCGGCTGGATCGACACCTTCGCGCTGCCGCGCAAGACCAAGGCTGAAGATGCCGCGTACAAGTGGATCAATTTTGTGATGCGCCCGCAGATCGCCGCGCGTATCACGGCGTCGGCCGGCAACTTCACCGCGGCAAAAGGCGCGGATGAATTCGTCGAAGAGACCTTGAAGAAGCAGTTCAAGGAGAGCTTCCCGCCGGCGGCCATCGACAACATCAAATGGTATCCCACCGTACCCGCGGGTCTGGAAGAGCTGGAGGGCAAGACCCTCGATCGCGTCAACGCGGCCAAATCGGGCTGAGGTGGGGTTGGTGATATCGCCTGTCAAGCGCGGTCGGCGGTATCGCTTTGTGAACCAAGAAAAAACCAGGAACCACTGAAGGCACCGAAAGCGCCGAAGGGGTGATTCGGTGACTTCAGTGCCTTCGGTGGCTCCTTCAGTTTTTATGCCATGGCCGGGGGATAGGCTCATGGGCGTTGCAGGGGCGCCAATCGTTTATGCCTGACACCTATGTTCTCGAATGCCGGGAGGTGACCCGGCGCTTTGGCGCTTTCGTGGCGGTGGATCAGGTTTCACTGGCGATCGAGAGCGGCAGCTTCTTCTCCATCCTCGGGCCGTCCGGCTGCGGCAAGACCACGCTGCTCAGGATGCTCGCCGGTTTCGATGAGCCGGAACACGGTGAGATCTACATCCAGGGCGAGTCGATGCGCGGGGTGCCACCCAATCACCGGCCGGTCAACATGGTCTTTCAGCATCTGGCCCTGTTTCCGATGATGACGGTGGCGGACAACGTCGCCTACGGCCTCAAGCGCCGCGGTGTGGCGCGTGGCGAGATCGGCACCAAGGTGGCGCAGGCGCTGGAGCGCGTGAGCCTGCCGGAGGCGGGCGGCAAGCGCATCAACCAACTGTCGGGCGGGCAGAAGCAGCGTGTCGCCATCGCCCGGGCGCTGGTACTGGAACCCACCGTGCTGCTGCTGGACGAACCGCTGGGAGCACTCGACCTCAAGCTGCGCGAGCACATGAAGGTCGAACTCAAACAGTTGCAGAAGCAGATCGGCACCACCTTCGTCTACATCACCCACGATCAATCCGAAGCGCTGGTCATGTCGGACCAGATTGCGGTCATGAACCATGGTCGGTTCGAACAGATCGGCACGCCGCAGGAACTCTACTTCGAGCCCGCGACGGCCTTTGTCGCCAGCTTCGTCGGCGAGGCCAATCGCTGGCGGGGAAAGGTGAGTGCGAGTGAGGGGGGGAACCTGACGGTTGAAATCGCCGGCGGCGTCGCACTTCAGGCGCATACCACCAACGGCATCGCGAGCCGCAACGAAGTGGAGATATTCGTGCGGCCCGAGGCCATTGGCTTGAGCCGTGAAGCGCGCCAGGATGTGGCCAACCAGCTGCAATGCACCGTCCAGGACATCCTCTTCAACGGCGCCAACACGCAGGTGCTGCTGCGCGAACAGGGCACCGGGCACACCCTGGTCGCCGCGCTCCCCGGAACCGGGGACTTTCTCACTATCAAGCGTGACGACACGCTCTTCGCGAACTGGGACCGGCGCCACACGCGCTGTTTCAGCGCGGACGCCGCCGAATGAAGTCGCACTACCGCATCGGCTTTTTTCTGCTGCTGGCTCCGCTGGGGCTGTGGCTGGCGTTGCTGGTGGTGATTCCCCACATCGACATGCTCACCATCTCGCTGCGCGACCGGGTGGCGCCGCGCGAGTACGTGTTCAGCTTCGTCAACTACCAGGAGTTCTTCAGCGAACCGCTGTACTGGAACACCTTTGTGCGTACCGCGACGATGTCGATCACCGCCACGGTACTGACACTGCTGATCGCATTCCCCATCGCCTACTACATCGCCAAGGTGCTGCGCGGTCGCAGCAAACGGCTGCTCTTCCTGATGTGTTTGATTCCCTTCTGGGTCAGCGAACTGGTGCGCACCTACGGCTGGATGATCCTGTTGCGTGAAACCGGCGTGGTCAGCAAGATACTGGTATGGGCCGGTATTCTCGATAAACCGGTCGAGATGCTCTACAACGACGCGGCGATCATGACCGGTCTCATCTACACCTCGTTGTTGTTCATGGTCGTGCCGCTGGTGACGACGCTGGACAGCCTCGACGACAGCCTCATCGAAGCCAGCTACGATCTCGGCGGCAATGGATTTTCCACGCTGCGTGAGATCGTGATTCCGCACGCCATGCCGGGTATCGTCTCCGGCAGCATCGTGGTCTTCATGCTGACGCTCGGCAACTATCTCACCCCCAATCTGCTGGGCGGAAAAGACAGCCTGTGGTTCACCGAGCAGATCTATACGCAGTTCATCACGCGGTTTAACTGGGAGTTGGGCGCGGCGTTCGGTTTTCTGTTGCTGCTGCTCTCGTCGGTGATCGTCTTCGGCGGGCTCAAACTTTCCCGTCAGACCTTGAGCGAGGCGTTGAAATGATCCTAGGAGCCGCAGTTGAACGGGCGCGTAGCGTGCGCCTTCGTGCGGCGAGCGGTATCGGAGGCACGGCGCGTTGTGGGCAATGGACGTTACAGCGACTGCCAAGCGGTCAACTGCGGTCCCTGGGATGATCCCCTCGCTTCCGCAGCCACGGGCGTATCGCGTCACCTATAAGGTCTACGTGACGCTGTTCTTTGTCTATCTCATAGCACCGTTGCTGGTAGTTGCGGTGTTCGCCTTCAACGATTCGCTGTTCCCGTCACTGCCCTGGAACGGATTCACGCTGGACTGGTTCATCGGGCGCGAGCAGCCCCGGCTGGGTATTTTTTACGATGATCCGCTGTTGAAGAGTATCAGCACATCGGCGTGGGTTGCCGTTTGGGTGACGCTGCTGTCACTGCTGGTAGGTACCTGCAACGCGTTTCTCTTTGAGCGCGAACAGTTTCCGTTCAGAAACCTGCTGTATATGCTGATGCTGACACCGCTGGTCATCCCCGGCGTGATACTGGGTATCTCGATTCTGATCTTCTCCAACTCGCTGGTGAACGGGATCGAGGAGTTGTTCGGCTACGAGATGGAGACGCTGCGGCCGGGGCTGGCGCTGGTGGTAGCCGGTCAGTTCGCCTTCATCACCACCATCGCCACGCTCGTTATCTCTGCCCGACTGCGCAAGTTCGACGCCAGCCTGGAGGAGGCGGCGATGAATCTCGGCGCCAGCAAGTTGACCGCGGTCTTCACCATTACCATTCCGTACCTCAGCCCGGCGCTGTTGGGCGCGGGGATCGTGGCGTTTCTCATGTCGTTCGAGAATTTCAATACCACGCTGATGCTGGTGGGCTCCGACGCGCCGCTGACCATCACCATGTTCGATCGCCTGCGCGAAGGCTCCACACCGGCCCTGAATGCCGTCTCACTGTTGCTGATGGCAGCCTCCGGGACGCTGGCCTTGTTCAGCATTCTGGTTCAAGGGGGTAAGGATGATGTTTAGTGTGAGCCGCCGAAGGCGGGCCTGTTGGGGTTGTTTAATCTGCCCCGGGCACGCAGCGTTGCTTGGTAGTGGTTTATAGGATGGGCCTTGAGGTAGCCCATGTTTCTCGTGAATTCTAGGGTTTCTACTGGGCGAATTGTGCGTAACTTGTTGCCAAAGGTACTCTTTACACTTTTTGTTGTGATGCCCTTGTTAGTGGTTCTAAGCGTTGTTTTTTTAAATAAGCAAATCCTACGTTCCAGTTCGCCAGGGTTCATTCAGTTAATTGTGAAATTGTTCTATTTGCCTGACGATTACTATTACCCATTAGTTGAAACTGAGTTAGTGGTATCTAAAGGAAAAGGAAGCAATACAGTTTT
Source organism: Pseudomonadota bacterium (assembly GCA_008501635.1). NCBI lineage: Bacteria > Pseudomonadati > Pseudomonadota > Pseudomonadota bacterium. Next base: position 445 of record QQUJ01000027.1, on the reverse strand, counting down.
GAGTTTTGCGAATTCCTATAATGGAAAATACGGTGTAGAAGTTGTTTTTCATAATTTCGAAGCCGAACTCTATTGGAACAACAAGAGGATTAATATATCTGGGAGCATTGAGTGTAAACATGATGACAAGCTGGTTTATTCGAAGAGAATTACTCAGGGAAGTGCATTCCTGGGTAGGTTTGATAGCGGATATTTAGTCGATTACTACAGTGTCCCAAAAGATATCCCAATTGATATCAAACTCGCGTGTCAGTTCTATATTGAAATGGATGAGAGAAATGGACCCCGAAAATTGGACAGCGCGATAAGTGCGTCCTCGAGGGTGTTCAAAACTCTGTGTCAGCCAGTCTTCACAGTGCCATATGGTCGTCTAGGCGTCCCTGGAAGTGAATCGCCAGCTGTGACAATGTGAGATTCCAGTTTTGTACCGGATGCGTCCATCGCT
>QQUJ01000026.1 GCA_008501635.1 Pseudomonadota bacterium | reverse complement strand
ACTGAACTCGTTGATCCATCGCACAGGTCTCTTTCCAGGGCATCGGCAAGTCCTCCTTGCCAACGCAATCTACCCTGTAAACCTTGTGCCCGGTCTATTCTGTAAACCATGTTACCGGTCTGTACCCACCCCTGCCCTCTCCCTGAGGGAGAGGATGTTCACCTCCGGTGCATCGACCGACTTTCGTGGGCACATCCCTCACGGAGCATCATTTTCCTGCTCACGTAAAATGCCCGACCTCTCCCTGTGTTCCACTCTCGCTCGGGGAGAGGGTGTTCACCTCTGGTGCATCAACCGCATTTAGTGTGCACATCCGTCACAGGGTGACATTTTCCCGCTCTCGTAAAAATGCCCAACCTCTTCCTGTGTCCCCTCTCCCGCTGGGAGAGGGCCAGGGTGAGGGGCGGTGGCAAGATCACCTGATCCTCCCTTTTGCCCCCTCTGAAGGAGAGTGTGTGGCGCGCGCATTTCTGCGCGAGAACCATTCCCCTCAATCCACCTTGCGCTCGTAACCCGCCTCTTTGAGACGTGCCAGATAGTCGGACCAGTACTGCTCCTGGTGCTCGCCCAGGTCGTAGAAAATGTCCCATGAGTAGAGCCCGGTGTCGTGGCCGTCATCGAACACCAGTTTGACCGCGTAGTTACCCACCGGCTCGACGGCTTTGATGTTCACGTTCTCCTTTCCGTAGACCAGCACCTCTTGTCCCGGACCGTGACCGCGCACCTCGGCGGACGGTGAGTAGACGCGCAACAGCTCGCAGGACAGCTCGAAGTGCTTGCCGTCCTCAAAGGTGACATCCAGCATGCGCCGCTTCTGATGCAGCTTGAACTCGGTGGGGCGAATCTTGAATTGGGCCATGGATGTACCTCCTACAGTATGTAGCGACTCAGATCCTCATCACCCGCCAATTCGGCCAGGTGTTGATCGACATATTCAGCATCGATGATCACCTGTGTCTCCGACAGGTCCGAGGCCTCGAACGAGATCTGCTCCAGTAAGCGCTCGAGCACGGTATGCAGACGCCGCGCGCCGATGTTCTCGGTTCGCTCGTTGACCTGAAACGCAACCTCTGCGAGGCGCTTCACGGCATCATCGGTAATCTTCAGTTCCACACCTTCGGTACCCATCAGGGCCACATACTGCTCGGTCAGCGAAGCATCGGGTTCGGTGAGTATGCGCACGAAATCCTCGGTGTTCAGCGCATCGAGTTCAACGCGTATCGGTAACCGGCCTTGCAACTCGGGAATCAGATCCGACGGCTTGGCGAGATGAAAGGCGCCGGAGGCGATGAACAGGATGTGATCGGTACGCACCATACCGTATTTGGTGCTGACGGTGGAGCCCTCCACCAACGGCAACAGATCACGTTGCACACCTTCGCGCGAGACGTCGGGACCGCTGGTTTCACCACGCTTGGCCACCTTGTCGAGCTCATCGAGAAAGACGATCCCGTTCTGCTCCAACGTTTCCAGCGCCTTGAGTTTGAGATCGTCCTCGTTGATAAGCTTGGCGGCCTCTTCCTCGACGAGCACCTTGAGCGCATCCTTGATGCGCAGCTTGCGCGTCTTGGTGCGTCCTCCGCCGATGTTCTGAAACAGTGACTGCAACTGATTGGTCATCTCCTCCATGCCGGGCGGGGCCATGATCTCGACACCTACTGAAGTCGCGCGCACCTCGATCTCGATCTCCTTGTCGTCGAGGTCGCCTTCGCGCAGTTTTTTGCGAAACTTCTGCCGCGTATCCGTCTGCCCCTCGCTGCCGACATCGCTGCCGGGTGGAAAGCTGCGTGGCCGCGGCAACAGGATATCGAGCACGCGGTCTTCCGCGGCATCCTCGGCACGGAAGCGCACCTTGTCCATCTCCTGCTCACGGGTCATCTTGACCGCGATATCGGCCAGGTCGCGGATGATCGACTCCACGTCGCGACCCACGTAACCCACTTCGGTGAACTTGGTCGCTTCGATCTTGATGAAGGGCGCATTGGCAAGGCGTGCGAGACGCCGCGCGATCTCGGTCTTGCCGACACCGGTGGGGCCGATCATCAGAATGTTCTTCGGCGTGATCTCGGCACGCAACTCGTCGCTCACCTGCGCGCGCCGCCAGCGATTGCGCAACGCGATGGCTACCGCGCGCTTGGCGGCGGCCTGACCGATGATGTGTTTGTCGAGTTCCTGAACGATCTCGCGGGGGGTCATCTGGGACATGTGTGACTAGGATCCTCGTATTACAGAAACACTATCTCGCGCGAAGACGCCACGAGCGCGAAGACTGAAAAGTTGCTCCATTCCAGGGGTGGGCGGAGTCCCCCGAATTCCTGCGTGGGCTCCACCCGCCCTGCACCTCATTCAATCGATTCCTTGCGCTCCTTTGCGTCTTCGCGCGGGACAAAGCTCAATCACCACTCAACACCTCGACCACGAGGTTGCGGTTGGTGTAGATGCAGATATCAGCCGCAATGCCCATCGCCTGCTCGACGATCTCACGCGCCGAATACTCGGTGTGTTCCATCAGCGCCCGAGCGGCTGCTTGCGCGAATGGTCCTCCCGAACCGATAGCGACCAGGTCATGCTCGGGCTCGATCACATCGCCGTTACCCGAGAGCACCAGGCTGGCCACGCTATCGGCGACGATCAACAGTGCCTCCAGACGGCGCAACATGCGATCGGTCCGCCAGTCCTTGGCCAGCTCGACCGCAGCGCGGGTGAGGTTGCCGCTGTGTTTTTCCAGCTTGCCTTCGAAACGCTCGAACAGGGTAAAGGCGTCGGCCGTGCCGCCGGCGAAACCGGCCACGACGCGATCATGGTATAACCGGCGCACCTTACGGGCGTTGCCCTTCATGATCGTGTTGCCGAGAGTGACCTGACCGTCACCGCCGATCACTACCGCACCATTGCGGCGCACGGCGAGTATGGTGGTTCCACGATACTGTTCCACGTCATTCGTCCTGTCGGATGTGGCGTCAAAGGCTGCAAATTGTACACCAGTCGCGGCGTGGTCGCCCCGACCGGCTAGGCTGGACAGCCCTTCGCATCCTCTCCGTCTTCCCAGTGCAACCGCAGGATGTACTGGTATTCACCGGGGTCTTTGCGGTATCCCACGGGGGCGGCACGCGGAAAATGCCACTCCAGCCGCCGCAACAGCCAGAAGCGCAGCGCTGCCGCACGGAGCATCGCCGGCCACGACGCCTTCTCGACCCGGGTGAGGGAGCGTTCGCGCTGATAGCCTGCGCACAGCACCGCGAGCAGCGGCCAGCGCCAGCGTCCCTGCCCATCGGGGCACCCGTCATTGGCGGTCACCGCCAGATCGAGGATCAGGCTGTCGTAGCACGCATAGTAGAAATCGATGACACCGCTGAGGGTATCCCCGGTGAACAATACGTTGTCGCGAAACAGGTCAGCATGCACCACACCCCGCGGCAAGGCGTTTGCAGGCAACGGCTCCTGAAACATCAGTTCTTGTCGCAGCAGCTCGCGCTCGCTCCTGCTCAACAGCGGCACCAGCCGTTCGGCGGCCGTACGGCGCCATGCCGTACCGGGGGTTGGGCCGCCGGCGGGGAAAAGCCCGCGCCGCGTCATGCATCCGGGCCAGCAATTCGGTCAGTGCCCGCTCGTCGACAGGGGTATGGACAGCCATGGTGCTTATTGATAAACAGCGCAGCGGGTTGCGCACGCGGATTGATTACCAGCGCTTGATGACCCAGCCCGGTATCAGCAAGCGGGGGTCCAGCCCGCTGCGACGGCTCTCCAGCTCACCATCACCATCCGCATCGACGAGATAGTACGGGACGCCCACCTTGGGAGTGATCTGCACCGCCACCAGCTTGCCTTGCACACGGTACTCGTGAATGGTGTCGTCTCCTTTGCGGATGATGCGCACTTCGGGCTCCATGACGCTGCCCTCTTCCGGCAGCGGCGGTGGTTCGGCGGTGTCGGGCGCATCGGCAGGGCGTTGTTGCGCGAAGCTGCTACTGGTGAGCAACAGTAGTCCGAGTAACATCAGGTGTCGCATGCGAGATCCTTAGAGTTCGAGCAGCAGTTCGCGTTCGCGCGCGGATGGTTCGAAGCTGCGGTGCTCGTAATGAGTGAAAATAGCATCCACCACTTCCTTGGGTGTGTCCAGCACACGAAACAGATCGAAATCCTCCGCAGAGATCGTGCCCTCGGCCAGCAGCGACGCCTTGAACCAATCGATCAGTCCGTTCCAGAACGGCGTGTGCACCATGATGATGGGAATGCACCGACTCTTGCCGGTCTGCACCAGGGTAAGAATCTCGGCCAACTCATCGAGCGTGCCAAATCCACCCGGCAACACCACGTAGGCCGAAGCGTATTTCACGAACATCACCTTGCGCGAGAAGAAATGACGGAAGTTGAGCGCAATATCCTGATAGGGATTGCCGGCCTGCTCGTTGGGCAATTGGATATTCAGCCCGATGCTGGGCGACTTGCCCGCCTGCGCCCCCTTGTTGGCTGCCTCCATGATGCCGGGGCCGCCGCCGCTCACCACCGAGAATCCGGCGTTGGAGAGCTCGCGGGCGATGTCCTCAGCCAACTGGTAATAAGGGTGCTCGCGTTGGGTGCGCGCCGAACCGAAAATGCTCACCGAGGGACGGATACCAGCGAGGCGCTCGAAGCCCTCGACAAATTCGGCCATGACCTGAAACACTTTCCACGACTCGCGCGTCAAAAGGGAATCGTCGACACGGTTCATGCCTGGGTGGCTGATCTTCTCTTCTTTGTTCATCGATGGATTCCTGGGCAGCGGCCAACCCGCGTCAGCAGTGTGGCACACTACGGAGTCGGTTTGCGGGCACGACATTCGCTCAACTGACAGGGGAGGATGCCGAAGTGCTCGTAAAAACGCGTAGGGAACCTCTGAGCACGACTTAATCCGAGATTCCTTGGATCAACGGGCGAGGCCGGTAGTTTCGCAATCTACCCGTATAATGAATTACCCCTGCGAGCCCCGGATAACCCCATGCCCAACAATGCAGCGCCCCGAGTGGTCCTGATCGATGGCAGCTCCTATCTCTACCGCGCCTTCCATGCGCTCCCCGAACTCACAAACTCCCAGGGCGAGCAGACGGGCGCAGTGTACGGGGTGATCAACATGATCCGCAAGTTGACCAAGGACTACCAGGGCGCGCATATAGCGGTGGTATTCGACGCCCCCGGTAAAACCTTTCGCGATGCAATCTACAGTGACTACAAGGCGCACCGTCCACCGATGCCCGACGAGCTGCGCACCCAGGTGGAGCCGTTGCACGCGGTGATTCGCGCCATGGGTCTGCCGCTGCTGCAGGTCGGCGGGGTCGAGGCCGACGACGTGATCGGCACCCTGGCACGACAGGCGACCGAACAGGGCCTGGAGACCGTCATCTCCACCTCGGACAAGGATCTGGCGCAGCTGGTCAGCCCGCATGTGACGCTGGTCGACACCATGAGCGGCACCACCATGGATCGCGCGGGCGTGGTGGAGAAGTTCGGCGTACCGCCCGAGCGCATCATCGATCTGTTGGCACTGGTGGGCGATACCTCCGACAACATCCCCGGCGTGCCCAAGGTGGGCCCGAAGACGGCCGCGAAGTGGCTCACGGAGTACGGCGATCTCGATACGCTCAAGGCGCGCGCCGGCGAGGTCAAAGGCAAGGTGGGGGACAATCTGCGCGAGCATCTGGAGCAACTGGATCTGGCGCGGCAACTCGCCACCATCCACTGCGATGTCGAACTCGACGAACAGGTCGGCTCGCTCTCCCCCGCGGCACCCGACAAAGACACCCTGCGCAAGCTTTTTCAACGGCTCGAGTTCAGGAGCTGGCTCAAAGAGCTGGAAAACGACGATTCTCCCGCCGCGACGGCTGCGGAGACCCCGGCAGGGACAGACTACGAAGCGATCCTCACCCAGGCTCAATTCGACAGTTGGCTCGCGCGCCTGCAGCAGGCCAAACTCATCGCCATCGATACCGAGACCACCAGCCTCGACTATATGGAGGCCGAACTGGTGGGGCTCTCCTTCGCCGTCGAGCGTGGCCAGGCGGCCTATCTCCCGGTGGCTCACGACTACCCGGGAGCTCCGCCACAACTGGAGCGCAGTGCCGTGCTCGCAGCGCTCAAACCCCTGCTGGAGGATTCCGATAAATCGAAGGTGGGCCACAACCTCAAATACGACATGAGCGTGCTCGCCAATGCCGGGATTACCCTGCGCGGCATCGCCTTCGACACCATGCTGGAGAGCTACGTGCTCGACAGCGCCGGCAGCCGCCACGACATGGACACGCTGGCGCTCAAGCACCTGGATCACCAGACCATCCACTTCGAAGACGTCGCCGGCAAGGGCAAAAAACAGATCACCTTCAATCAGGTGGCCCTGGAAGAGGCGATCCCCTACGCCGCCGAGGATGCCGACATCACCCTGGCGCTGCACCAGAGCCTGTGGCCACGGCTCAAGGAGCAACCGGGGCCGCGCGCCATCTTCGAGGAGATCGAGATCCCCCTGGTGCCGGTGCTGTCGCGCATCGAACGCACCGGTGTTCTCATCGACACCAGGATGCTGCGCCGGCAGAGCCGGGAGATCGGCCTGCGACTGCACGACCTCGAAAAGGAGGCGCACCGGGTCGCCGGCCAGCCCTTCAATCTCGGCTCGCCCAAACAGTTGCAGGAGATTCTCTACGACAAGATGGGGCTGCCGGTGCTCGCCAAAACCCCCAAGGGACAGCCCTCCACCGCGGAAAACGTGCTCCAGGACCTGGCGCTGGACTACGAGCTGCCGCAGCTGATCCTCGATTACCGGTCGCTCAGCAAGCTCCAGTCCACCTACACCGACCGGTTACCGGAGCAGGTGAACGCCCGCACCGGTCGCGTCCACACCTCGTATCACCAGGCGGTGGCGGCCACCGGTCGACTCTCCTCCAGCGATCCCAATCTGCAGAATATCCCCGTGCGTACCGAGGAAGGGCGGCGCATCCGCCAGGCGTTTATCGCCCCCCGGGGGCAGCGTCTGCTGGCGGCCGACTATTCGCAGATCGAGCTGCGCATCATGGCCCACCTCTCGGCCGACGACGGCCTGCTCGAAGCCTTCGCCTCGGGGCAGGATATTCATACCGCCACGGCGGCCGAAGTCTTCGGCATGCCCCGGGACAAGGTCACCAAGGAACAGCGCCGCGCCGCCAAGGCAATCAACTTTGGCCTCATCTACGGTATGTCACCGTTTGGATTGAGCCGTCAGTTGGGCATTCCGATCGGCGATGCCCGCGAATACGTGGACCGCTATTTCAACCGCTACCCGGGCGTGCGTGCGTACATGGAACAGACCCGGAGCACAGCCAAGGAACTGGGCTACGTCACCACACTCTTTGGGCGCCGCCTGTACGTGCCCGAGATTACTGCGCGCAATCCCGCCCGGCGCGGTGCGGCGGAACGCATCGCCATCAACGCCCCGATGCAGGGCACCGCCGCGGATATCATCAAACGCGCCATGCTGACCATCGACCACTGGCTGCAGACCGGGGAACGCGGCGCGCGCATGATCATGCAGGTGCACGACGAACTGGTTTTCGAGGTGGAGACATCCGCCGCCGAGTCCGTTACTCGTAGCGTACGCCAGCTGATGTGCGAGGCCGCCGAACTGGCGGTGCCACTGGTGGTGGATATCGGTGTCGGCCATAACTGGGATGAGGCCCATTGATTACCTGAAAACCATCAGTTTCAGGCAAAGTCGCAAAAGTGCACCCAGCCAGGCCACGCCGGTGCCGGGCGACTGCGGAGCATTGGGCCGGTCTGAACCGCCCGCCCCACAGGTACAGACCCTTGGCGTTCTTGGCGTCTTTGCGCGAGATGGATTTGCAATACCCGTGTCTTCGGCATCCCAACCGGAAAGGCGGAAATAAAAAAGGCCCCGGTCAAAAGGGGGAAAACCGGGGCCTTAAGAAGTCACCCAGTTGGGGATTCCGGGTGACCGACCCGCTAAGGGAGGGATAGCGGGCTAGAGCATCGGGCACCGACACTCGAAATATATGACTAGGGGGGTAGGCAAAAGTTCACCGCCGGGATGCAAAACAAAGGGTACGTCTGGAGGCATCAAACTTTTAAGTGAGTACCCACTGACCATTTACGGGTATCCCGACTGCCGTGTCGCCTGGCGGGGCGTCCAGGGTGGTTCAGATCACCGGTTCGGACAAGCCTAACCAGGCATCGAGCACTGCCTGCAGATCCTCGATCCCGGTGCGCTTCAACGCTGAAAACAGTTGTACGCTGGCCTGCTCGCCGAAGGCGGAGGCCGACCGCCGCACCTGATGCAGTGTGGCTATTGCGGGCCCGCGTTTGAGCTTGTCGGCCTTGGTCAGCAGGATGTGGATGGGCAAACTCTGATGGGCACACCAGTCGATCATCATCCGGTCGAACTCGGTGAGCGGATGGCGCACATCCATGACCAACACCAAACCGCGGAGACTCCGGCGACTCGCGAGATACTCCTCCATGCTGCGCTGCCAGCGCCGCTTGACGGCCTCGGGCGCCTTGGCAAAACCGTAACCCGGTAAATCCACCAGGCGCCGCTCGTCATCGAGACTGAAAAAATTGATCAGCTGGGTGCGGCCCGGTGTCTTGCTGGTACGCGCCAGGGCCTTCTGGCCGGTGACGGTATTGATGGCGCTTGACTTACCGGCATTGGAGCGACCGGCAAAAGCCACCTCCCACCCCTCATCCCCGGGCGCCTGCGCGAGGCGCTCGGCACTGGTCAGAAAAACCGCCTTGCGATAAAGCGGATTGGGCGGTCGTTCGGTCATCAGGGTAACGATTCCTCGATGCGCAGCCAGGTGCGGCGGTCCATTATAGCGATCTGGATACCACCGGCGGGCGAAACACCTGTCACTCGGTTCCCGGCCCGTGTCATCGAGTGAATTTTGCGAGTCAACGGCCATGTTCAGTTGACCCGTTTCCGGCCAATTGGTATACAGACGGGTCTTTGCGCCGGGGCATTGGCGCTGCCCGCCTTCGGAGCAGGTACCTGCCGCACCATTGCGCCGTCAATTTACACCGCCGCAGTCACTCGGGAGATTGGGCAATGAACAGATTTGTCATCGTCGTGGCCACCACCGCCCTGTTGGGAGCGACAGGTCCTGCTGGCGCCGATGGTCAGGCAACCTACAAGGGGGTCTGCTTCGCCTGTCACGACTTCGGTGCCGCAGGCGCGCCAAAGGGGTCGATGCACTGCTGGTCTCGGTGACCGAAGGGCTCAATGCCATGCCGCCGCGAGCCACCTGCGCGAGTTGCAGTGACGAGGAGTTGCGGGCTGCGGTGGAGTTCATCGTCAGCCAGACCAGGTAACGAATTGTTCAACGCCGGCCCGCTTCGTCGGGTCCTGGGCTGGCGTCGACGAGTCTCGTGGAAAACAGGCTCATACGTTTTCTCGAAACCGGACCCGCCCAACCGACGCTCAAGGAGCGACGATGAAAAAACTGATTCTCACCCTTACCCTGGCCACCGCGGCCCTTTTTGCCCAGCTCGCTGGGGCTGCCGATGGTGAAGCCGTCTACAAGAAAGCGTGCTTTCTCTGTCACGACTCCGGCGCCGCCGGGGCACCCAAGAAGGGCGATTCCGCCGTCTGGGCACCGCGCCTGGAAAAAGGCATCGATACCCTGGTCGCTTCGGTGGTCAATGGCCTGAACGCCATGCCACCCAAGGGCACCTGCATGGCCTGCAGCGAGGAGGAGCTGCGAGCCAGCGTCGAATACATGGTCTCCTTGGTAGGGGGAGCGGTCGCGAGTCAGCCCGCCGCAGCGCCGGCCCCGGCCGCAGCTGTTGCGGAACCGAAAGCCGAACCGGAACCGACGCCCACGGCGGAGGTCAAAGAGGAAGAGGCCAAAGCTGAGGCACCAGCCGTAATGCCCGCCACCACCGTCACGAAGGGCGATGCGGCAGCGGGCCAGGCGAAGGCGGCGCTCTGTATCGCGTGCCACGGCCCCGACGGCAACAGCCTCAACCCCGAGTGGCCAAAAATCGCGGGCCAGCACGAGGATTTCCTCTACAAGCAACTGCAGTCCTTCAAAAACGGCGAACGCCAGAACGAGCTGATGTCCCCCATGGCGGCGCCGCTTTCTGAGCAGGATATGCGTGATATCGCCGCCCACTTCGCATCCCTGAAAATGAGCGAAGCGCAGGGCAATGCGGAGCTGCAGGAGGCAGGCAAGCGCCTCTACACCGGCGGGAACCTCGCCACCGGTGTCGTAGCCTGCTCGGGCTGCCACAGCTCGAGCGGCGCCGGCAATCCGGCGGGTGGCTTCCCGCGGCTGGCCGGGCAGCATGCGGTGTACCTGACAAAGGCGCTGAAGGATTATCGCGCGGGCACCCGCGACAATGATCTCAACGGCATGATGCGCGGTGTCGCCGCCAAACTCAGCGACGCGGATATCGCCGCCGTTGCGGAGTACATCACGAACCTGAAATAGTCATCGTGGCAAATTAGTGCCAAAGTAAAAAGGTGACCCCCGGGTCACCTTTTTACTTCGTGGTCCGTTTACCCCACCCATCGTGGGGAACCTTGGCGGCAGCGCAATGATCAAGTGGGTACAGGGTTCGACTGTCTACGAACGAGCGAGGGTACGGATTCCTCCGCTTCAACCGAACTGGGAGAGGTCAAAATGAAGAAATTCCGACAACTGTTTCTAGCCCTGCTGCTGGCACCGGGCACCCTGGCAGGCATATCCGCCACAGCCTGGGGAGCCGACTACGAGCCGATCACCCCGGCGCAACCCACCGCCACCCCGGGCAAGATCGAGGTGGTCGAGCTCTTCTGGTACCGCTGCCCCCACTGCTACCGGCTGATGCCGGTCATGGATCGCTGGCTGCAGGATAAACCCGAGAACGTGGAGTACGTGCGGATGCCCGCCATCCTCAGTGAAAAGTGGGCGCTCCATGCCCGCGCTTACTACACTGCGGAAATTCTGGGGATCGTCGACAAGATCCACCGTCCGCTCTTCGATGCCATCCACGCCGAGCGTCGCGATCTCGACAGCGAGCAGACCCTGGAGTCATTCTTTGGTGAATTCGGTGTCGATACCGAGACCTTCAAGAAGACCTGGCGCTCCTTCGCCGTCGAGACCAGGGTGCGCAAGGCCCGCGTGATGACCGAGCGCTATGGAATCAGCGGTACGCCGGCGGTCGTGGTCAATGGCAAATACCGCACCGACGGTGTAATGACCGGCAACTACGCCAACATGATCCGAGTGATCGAGGAACTGATTGCCAAGGAAACCAATGGTCGCTCCTGAGGCTTATTCTCCACAGCATCCCAGCACGTTAGCGACTCGGTTCATGACGCAACCACCCGGTCCCGATGACGCAATGCCGTCTGCAGCGCCGACGCTGCGGCTGCTCAGCTACAACATTCAGACCGGGATCTCCACCAACCGTTACCGGCACTACTTCACCAGGAGCTTGGGGCATGTCCTGCCGTCTTCGCGGCGCGTGAAAAACCTGGATCGCATCGGCACGCTGATCAGCGAGTTCGACGTTGTCGGCCTGCAGGAGGTCGACGGTGGCAGCCTGCGCAGTGGCTACATCAATCAGGTGGAGTACCTGGCCTGGCGCGGCGCCTTCCCCTATTGGCACAGTCAGCTCAATCGCAACCTGGGTCGCCTGGCCCAGCACAGCAACGGGCTGCTGAGCCGCATCACCCCCACCGAGATCAGCGAACACAAACTACCCGGCCTCATCCCAGGACGTGGAGCGTTGATGGCGCGCTACGGTAGCAGCGAAGACTGCCTGGTGGTGCTGATCATCCATCTCGCACTCAGCCCCCGCGCCCGCGAACAGCAGATGGCCTACATCGCGGAGTTGGTTCGCGGCTATCGCAACGTGGTGTTGATGGGCGATATGAACTGTCGCGCCCACGATATCAACGGCCATCGCCACTCACCGCTCGAACGCAGCGGTCTCATCGAGCCGGTACGCAACCTCAATACCTATCCCAGCTGGCAGCCCCAGCGCAGCATCGACCGGGTACTGATCAGCCCGTCGGTGCGTGTCCGCAGCATACAGGCGCTGGATTGCACCTATTCCGATCACCTGCCCGTCGCCATTGAAGTGGAACTGCCAAAAGAGGTCTCGTTGCTGCCCTGAAGCAGGGCGGCTGGCATAATCACCCGTAACCGCCTCAGCCGCCGCCTGGTCCACCATGAGTGACGACACTCCTGCCCTGAAAACCGAACTCTCCGCGCTGCGCTCCGAACTGGTCGAACAGGAACGCCTCGCCGGACGTGTCGAGGAGGTTATGCGCCGTGCGGTGACGCGACTGGCGGTACTCGCCAGCGAGGCGAGCCCCGATCTGGAAGAGCCCCTGCGCCAGTTACGCGAGGTGATTCGTGATCAGATCGATCCGGCGCAGATCCAGCCACTGCTGGTGCGCATCGAAAAATCCGCGTGGCGCGATGACAAGGCCGGCAAAGGCATCGAAGTCAAAAATTCGGATGCGGGCGATTTGCTGCGTCAATTGCTCGAAGAGCTGTCACCGTCCACCACCATTGCCGACCAGATCGCCCGCCTCAAGCAGGAGGCCAGTACCGACGATCGACTCACCCTGGAGCGCATCGGGCACCAACTGGCACAGACTCTCAACCAACTCAGCAACAGCGGCGCCAGCGGCTCGGAAGTCTGCGAAGTGCTCACCGAACTGCTCGAACGCTTAGCCCTTACCGGGGCGCTGGCCGAACGCGCCGAGGCCATCAAATCACGATTGACCGATCAACCCGGCGGCGCGAAGCTCGCCCAAACCGTGCGCGACATCGGCGATCTGGTCGCCCAGATTCAGCTTGGCACCACCAGCGATCGTGAGGATCTGGAAGGTTTCCTGCGCGAGGTCGACGACCAATTGCGCGGTCTCATGGAGGGATTGGAAGACACGCGCCAGCTGCAGCAGGAGTCCGCAGAGAGCGGACGCCGGTTTCACGGTGATTTGAACGCTCAGTTCGAGGCCATCGAGGCCGGCGTGCGTGCCGCCGATTCGCTGGAGGATCACAAGCGCTCCATCATCAAACAGATGCAGGCCCTGCGTGAACGGATCGATCGCCACCGCAGCGATGACGAGCAGCGTAGCAGCCGCGCTGAAAGCGCCCTGAAGAAGTTGGTCGGGCGCATGGTGCTGATGGAGAAGGAGAGCGGCAAGCTGCGCGATGCGCTGATCAAGGCGCGCGAAGCCGCCCATCGCGACCCACTGACCGGGCTGCACAACCGCTTGGGTTATGAGGAGTTCCTGGCTCAGGAGTACCGCCGCTGGAAACGTTATAAGACCCCCCTCGCTCTGGTAATTTTCGATGTCGATTACTTCAAGCGCGTCAACGACAACTATGGGCACAAGGCCGGGGACAAGGTGCTGGCCGCCATTGCCAAGCGCCTGCGCAAACTGACACGCGAACCCGACTTTCTGGCCCGCTACGGAGGCGAGGAGTTCATTCTCATCATGCCGGAAACCGACCGCCAGGCCGCCTTCACCGTCGCCGAAAAACTCCGCGAAGCGATCGCTGAAATGGGCTTCACCTACCGCGGTGAACCCGTCAGGATCACGGTCTCCATAGGCGTAACGGAATTTGCCGGGACCGACAGTGGCGATTCTGCGTTCCAGCGCGCCGACCAGGCCATGTACCAGGCCAAAGAGGCGGGGCGAAACCAAACTATACTGATGTAAATCAATGTATTACGGTGATTTTATCAGATCAAATATCTAAACTATAAGATTAGAATATGTCTCTAACAGATTGATATAAATAGTTTTTAGTTGATATTTTCGGCTGATATCAACTACTCTTCTCCCCTAATACGTTAGATCCATACAGCGCCAGACGGGGAGGCGCCCATGATCCGAAGCTCCCATACGCCTTATCAGGTACCTGCGGATTCGCTCGCTTCAGTTCAGCCGCCACCCCTCATCGACCATCCCGCCAGCCAGCCCCTCGCCTACCAGGTCGACAGCCACTCAGCCGCACACAGCCCCAAACACGATGGCCTCTACCTGCGCTTTCAAGCGCGACAGCCTCCGCGCCGGGGAAGTCGGCTGCTGCTCAGTATCAAGGCCGCGGGGGAGATCCACCGTTTTCGCAGCCAGGTGGTCGAGGTCGATCGCACGACATCGCCAAGCCAGGTCGTGGTATGGATCGGGCGAAAACGCGAGGCATTTGCCGCCCGCATGGTCGAACAGCTCTGCCACATCGCCCACTATCGCCTCCTGGCCGCCACCGACGAAGGACGCTCATTGAGCGAGGAACGGGCCGCCTACGAGTGGATTGCACGATTTGCCGCCCGCTTCCCGGGATTCGAGGGGTAATCGCCAGCCGGAGGGGAAGCGCGATTCCCGATCCGGCACGGCGGCTGGCAGCGCCCCGCTAACGCCGTTTCTTTTCGATGCCCATTCGCTCCAGACGTTGGTATAGCGTTGCGCGTGAGATTCCGAGCAAGCGCGCCGCCTGTACCCGTTTACCTCCCGCCACATCCAACGCCTCCAGGATCACCTCGCGCTCCACCTGTGCCACGCGTCCCGCCAATTTAAGCGTCGCCGGGTCCACCGCGCGCGGACGGGCACGCGTTGTCACCGGCAGCGGCTGCCGGGTCTGCAGATCCGGCAATACCTCGATCACCCGATCCACATCGATGTAGTGACCCTCTTCCATCACACACAAACGTTCGATGACATTGTGTAATTCGCGGACATTGCCTGGCCACTGATGCCCTTTGATCAGTTCCAATGCTTCAGCACTCAGCTCTTTCTGTTGTCCACCGAAACGCGCGCTCATCTCTTCCAGAAATTTCTCGCACAGGAATTCAATATCCTCGACGCGTTCGCGCAACGCCGGCAAACTCACCGGAAAGCCGCTCAGGCGATAGTAGAGATCGGCGCGAAACCTCCCTTGCTCGATCAGCGCCGAAAGATCCTTGCTCGTCGCTGCGACGACACGCACATCAATGTACTCCAGTTGATTGGACCCCAGGCGCTCGAGCTCTCCCTCCTGCAGTACACGCAGCAGTTTGGCCTGCAGTTCCAGTGGCATATCCCCGATTTCGTCAAGGAACAGGGTACCCCCATCCGCCAGTTTGAACTTCCCCTCCCGGCCCCGTCGATCGGCGCCCGTGTAGGCTCCCGGCGCAACACCGAAGAACTCCGCTTCCAGCAACGCGGCAGGCACCGCCGCGACGTTGACCGTGATAAAAGGTCCATCCACCCGTGTTGAAACCGCGTGCAGGGAGTGGGCGAAAAGCTCCTTGCCGGTACCTGTCTCCCCCATCAGCAGCACGGGCATATCAAAACGGGCCGCCTGGCGGATCTGTTTCTTGATGCTCCAGATCTTTTCGCTTTGCCCCACGACCTGGGAAAGCTGATAGCGCGGCGCCCGTCGCTTGCGCAGCTCCTGTTGTGCGGCACGTAATTTCTCCTGCAATCCGGAAAATTTACCCAGCAGCGGTTTCAAACGATTCATCTGCCCCAACACCACGAAGCCAAAAGAACCGATAACGACACCATCCTCAGCGGTCAGCGGAAAGGCACTCACCACCACCCACTGATCCCGCACGTGGAGCAGATCCAAAAAGACCGGCACCCCGGTACGCACCACCTCCGGCATGTAACTGTTCGGAATAATCGCGACGATGGGCTTGCCGACAGGCGATTCGTGCAGGTCGAGAAAGCGGTAATAGGGTTCGCTGATCCAGGTGACCCGCGCCTCACGATCGACGGTAATCGAGTATTCGAAGTACTCGTCGAAGGAGCGGGAGAAGGTTCTCAACGCCTCTTCGCGCAGTGCTGCGATACTGGATATTTCGCTCGCCTCAGGTTTCGGTGTCTTGATTTCCATACAATTTATCCTTAGCAGTACCCTATTCGACGAGCAATGTCTGATTTTGGAAACAATAATCCAACTCCAGCGACGCGCGTACGGGTAAACACAGCTGGATTGTCTGATTATTTGACAATACCGGCTATTGACGCCCCGTTGAATCAATCAATTGTCCACTAAATCAGCTGCTTAGATTTTCGGGCATCGGTTTTGCCTTGCAGTTTGCAAGAGACGGACCGTAATAATCCGGGGTAACGTAAGACGTTTGATCGGAGAGCTTCTGTGAATACCTATATCGTCGGCTGGGGCCATACCCCGTTTCAGCGTTGGGAGGGTGAAGAGGTGGAGTCCCTGCTCACCCGGGTTATCGATCAGGCGCAACCATCCTGGAATCGGCCCGCGCCTGACGATCGTCAATCGCAGCGAGAATAGACCATGCCGCTCGACACACTCATCGCCCACCACGCACGCTATCGGCCCGACAAGCTGGCGTTGATCCACGGTGAATCGCGACTCACCTACGCTGAGTTTCAGCGTGCCATCAATCACGTGGCCAATGCCCTGCTTGCCAACGGCATTGGCAAAGGCGACAAAGTGGCTACCGTGTTGCCCAACTCTCTGGAGCTGATCACCCTGTACTGGGCCATCACGCGAATCGGCGCAGTCATCGTCCCCATGAGTCCGCTGCTGCAACCCTCCGGACTGCTCGGGCTGTTGCAGGATTGCGATGCGCGCATGGTGTTTCTCACCGCACCGGCGGCCACCGGGATGGCGCATCGGGCAAAGGAGCTGCGCGCCATTCGGGAGCACGACATCATCGTGGTGGATGGTTCGGTTCCCGGACCATCTCGCACCTACGATGAACTGCTGGCCGGACACCCCGCCACTGATCCGCCGCGCGCCGATCTTGACGACGACGACCTGTTCAACATCGTCTACAGCAGCGGTACCACCGGCACCCCCAAAGGCATCATGCACAGTCATGGGGTCAGGACCGGTTACGCGACGCACTTTGCCGCCGCGTTTCGCATGACGCCGGAGAGCGTCGAACTGCACGCCGGCTCCATCGTCTTCAACGGCGCCTTCGTCACCCTGATGCCCTGCTTCTACCTGGGCGCCACCTATGTGCTCGAAAAGAGTTTCGCAGCCGATGCCTTCATCGCCACCATCGAGCGCGAGCGCGCCACCCACGTAATGCTGGTGCCGTCGCAAATCGTAGCGATCCTGGAGAGCCCCACCTGCAGCTACGAACGGCTGCAGTCGCTGGAGATGGTGCTGTCGCTGGGCGCTCCGCTGCATCAGATCCACAAGGACCGGCTGACGCAGCTGTTACCGGGGCGTTTTTACGAACTCTATGGACTGACCGAAGGTTTCGTCACGGTGCTCGACCGCGAGGACTACCCGCGCAAACCGCGCTCCGTTGGCTGCCCGCTGCCTTTGTCGGAGATGCGCATCGTTGACGATGCGGGCAATGAGGTGCCAACGGGCACGGTCGGCGAGATCACTGGCCGCGGCCCCTTGCTGATGCCCGGCTACTACAAGCGCCCCGACCTGACCCGACAGAGCGTGCGCGACGGCTGGCTCCACTCGGGGGATCTCGGCTACGTGGACGAGGCGGGGTTTCTCTACCTTGTCGACCGCAAGAAGGACATGATCATCTCCGGGGGTGTCAACGTCTATCCGCGCGATATCGAGGAGGTCGCCGTCCAGCATCCCGATGTCGTGGAGGCGGCGGTATTCGGCGTCACGGATGACAAGTGGGGTGAATCCCCGGTTGCTGCAGTGGTGTTGCGCGAGGGCGCGGATCTCGCCGAGACTGCGCTCAGGGAGTGGATCAACACGCGGGTTGCAGCGAAGTATCAGCGGGTCGCCCGAGTGCTTATCCTCAAGGGATTTCCGCGCAATGTGGCGGGAAAGGTGCTCAAGAACCAACTGGCGGAGCTGTTTAATGGAGATCGCTGAACGTTGTTTTGTGGTTACCGGAGCCGGCCGCGGCATCGGACGTGCCATGGCCGAGGAGCTGGCACGGCGCGGTGCCGGCCTGGCGTTGATCGATATGAGCGACGCTACCCTCGAAGAGGCGACCAACACCTGTCGCTCACTGGGAGGCAAAGCGAAGAGCTACCGCGCCAACGTGGCCGACGAGCCGCAGGTGGTTGAAACCTTTGCGGCCATCCGCACCGATTTCGGCGCCATCGCCGGATTGATCAACAACGCCGGAATCCTGCGTGACGGGCTGCTGGTCAAGGCGAAGGAGGGTCGCGTCGAGAAAAAACTTTCCTTGGACCAGTGGCAAGCGGTGATCGACGTCAACCTGACCGGCACGTTCTTGTGCGGGCGCGAGGCGGCGGCGGCGATGATCGAGCACGGCGCGGGCGGTGTGATCATCAACATCTCGAGTGTGGCGCGGGCCGGCAATATCGGTCAAAGCAATTACGCCGCCAGCAAGGCCGGCGTCGCCGCCCTGGTCGTATGCTGGGCGCGAGAACTGGCACGCTACGGGATTCGTGTCGCGGGAATCGCACCAGGGGTATTCGCGACCGAAATGGTGCTCAACATGAAGCCCGAGGCGCTCGCCCGACTCAACCAGGCGATTCCGCTGGGCCGCCCCGGCGTGTTGAGCGAACTGGCGGCAACCGCAGCTTTCATCATTGAGAACGACTACGTGACCGGCCGTATCCTGGAGGTCGATGGCGGCATCCACATGTAGGCCGAGCGTATCTATACTGCCAATCACGCGCCTGTGCGCCCAGTTGCACCGATGCAGTCACAGCACCCAATACGCAAACCCGGCAAGCTGGAACGCTAGAGGCACATAAACCTCTGCACTGACAACGACCTCTCCCACCTGCACCGGGGTCCCCGCACCCGAGATCGTACCCAAGCCGCAGCGCTTCGCCATAGGCGACCAAGGCACGCCGGCGGAGAGACGGGAACTTCGCCGCGGGCGCTCATGAGGACACTGAACTCATCCGTGCTACCGCAGATTCAGCTCGTAACGCTGTTCATTGACCATGCTGCCCCAAAGCGCACTGCGTTTGTGCTCGGTGATCCGAAACCCGGCCGTGCGGTACAGGTGGGTTGCCACAGGCAGGGCATCGACCGTCCACAGGAAAACAGTGCCATACCTCTTGGCACGGCAGAAATCGATGGCCTGTTCAATCAGTCGCTTACCCAATCCCTGCCCGCGCAGATCGGGATGGAGCAGGAACCACCGCAATTGCGCGGCGGCGGGCGAAGCGGCGACGATGGCAATGCAACCAGCGATTTTCTCATTCGCTTCGACGATCCATAGCCGCTCACGATCCGGTTGATAGCTCAGCGCGAAATCCGACAATGGCCCGGCCACGTAGGCGTCGAAGGTGTGATCCCAGCCCTGTTCCCGTCCATAAAGCACACCGTGCAGATAGGTGATGTAACCGACGTCGCCAGGTTTCCAGTGGTGACGAATTTTGATATCGCTCGGTACTGCCATCATTCGCGCCCCCTGCCCACGGCCGCCGCGTCCAGCGGAGCGCAAAGATTGGCTGTGCCACGGTTGAGCGCCGCGATCAGCCGTTCGGGCTCCGCGAGGGACAAGCGGGCGTAGGCGCGGACACGCAACTCCACCACCCGCGCGCGCGATACCTTTTCGGCGGCACGCCCCGCGCCCGCCAAAACGATGCGCAACGTGCACCGGTCATCGGGGTCGGCACTGCGCTCTTTCAACCCCTTCACTGCGAGGCGATCAAGGATGCGCGTGCCGTTGGCTTTGTCTTTCTGCAGCCGTCCGGCCGGTTGACGCCGGGTCAGACCATGCGCCTCCCACAAGTGCGTCAGCACTGAAAACCGCTCGGGAGTGGTATCAACGGATTTCAGCTGTGAACCCAACGCCTGCTTCGGACGCTTTGCAGCACGATGGATTGCAGGACCCGGATTGGTGTCAAAAGTGAACGACATGAGCACACGCCGACAAGGGTTGTCGCGACAACTTAGGTGGCCATCGAGATCGATGTCAATGCCCGCGCGCGGAGATCAACTCCTTGGGCCTCATCAAACACACCACGCTTCCACAACCTTGAGAAAGGCGTGACCAATCATCCGGTAGCTCGATACGCGCCAGCGCGGCAGTGGTCATCAACTTGCCGCTCCGGGTGAGGGGTGGCGGACTGGAGGCAAGATACATCACCAGATCATCGACACCGGGATTGTGTCCCACCAGCAATGTGCGCCGCACCGTGTTTGGATAATCCACCAGCACCTGCAGCAGCGACGACAGACTCGCCTCGTAGATGCGTCTATCGAACGCCACCGGGAAATCCGCCATATCCAGGCGTTCGAGCACGGCGGTCAACGTCTGGCGTGTGCGCACCGCCGGCGAACAGACGACAACCTCCGGTATCAACCCCTCGTTAGCGAGCCACTCGCCTACCAGGGGTGCGTCCCGGCGACCCCGTTTGGAAAGTACTCGATCGGCATCGCGCTCGGTCAGCGCATCCCAGTCCGATTTGGCGTGACGCAGCAGCAGCAGCTCGCGGCTCATCTCCAATAACCTCACAGCAACTTGCGCTGCCGCCAAAAACCCGGCTTGCCGGCCATCGGCCGGGCAACCCTGGTCACGATGGTTCGCCCCACCACGACCAGTAATACCGATGTTTAGTGGCGGTATGGCAAATATGTGGAGCTCGAATCATTGACTCCACGCATATTGAATGATACACAGTGACCAGCCTCGCACAGTGATCGACCAAACTACAAATAAGAGTGTGAGAAATCCGGCAGAGTCCGGGTGCTTGAAACATCCTCGGCATTAGCACCCCTGAATAGTTAAAACAATAGCAACCGCGATGAATTTCGCGTTTGAGGTTTGTTATGCCAATCAGCAAGGAAGACGTTGCCGTGATGGTGTTTCGCCGTGTCGCCATCGGTGATCCGGCAAAGTTCGGGAATGACCGGCGCCTGCTCGACGTCCTGCGCTCGATGGACGGCAAGCATACGCTGGGCGAGGTATCCGCCATCCTCGGACTCAGTCTCAACGAAACCGCCACGGCTACCGCACAGCTGCGCAAACTGCAGTTTATCGAGCTGTGTGGCACACGCCCGGAAGTGCTCACCCCTCTCGACAGTCAGTTCCTGGACACGCTGAACTCAGAGATGGCATTGGCCGTTGGACCATTCTCGGTGGTTCTCATTGAAGATACGGCCAGCGACCTCGGATACAACCCCAACAACCTCCCCCGTTACTGCAT
This sequence comes from Pseudomonadota bacterium, assembly GCA_008501635.1. Classification (NCBI taxonomy): domain Bacteria; kingdom Pseudomonadati; phylum Pseudomonadota; species Pseudomonadota bacterium. The sequence goes on along the minus strand of QQUJ01000026.1, from coordinate 1,568 downwards.
TCGACCACTGATCGATAACTTGGCGAGCGCAATTGAAAACCCGGAGAAACGCACCCGCTTTCTCGACGCAATGAACAAGCTCGCAGAACAACACAGTTGAGTCGCAGACCCCTGGAATACACGGGCAACGTGCCCAAAGACGGTTATTACAGTTTGCTGATTAAGGAGTATTGCCATGCAAGTCGCCTGCCCTGCGTGCGAAAAGCGTTACAAAATCGACACCTCCTTTATTTCTGGAGAAAAGGCCTGGTTCAGCTGTAAGGGATGCGGTGAACGCATCGTTGTCAACAAACAGCACAGCCCCAAGCTGCAATCCGTGCCGCAGTCACCGGCACCGCAGGCCGCCGAACCGATCAGCAGCGCGCCGGCCGCCGTCAATACCGCGGCATTTCGCAAAGGTCCCTTTGGACTGCGCGCCAAAATGACGCTACTGTTTCTCGTCATACCGATCACTTTGATGGCTGCGGCAAGCACCTTTTACCTGCGCCAGCTGGATAGCCTGTCGGAGCTGATCACCCTGCGAAGCACCGACGCGGTGACCTCGCTCGCCGAAAGTATCATCAGTGACAGCGCCAACTCCGTCGCCAAGCAGGTCAGCCTTTACCTTGAGAACAATCCCGCCGCCAGCAGTGAAGAGCTGAGCAAGCGCGAAGACTTCACCGCGCTGGCCGTTCAGAAAGTGGGCAAGACCGGTTATACCGCGCTCTATGAGCTACCCGACGACGGCGGTATCTGGCGCACCTGGGCGCATGTCAATGCCAAAATCATCGGTATCGACATGAAAAAGTTGGAGAAACCGCTTGGCCAGAACTTCCCCGGTTTCTGGACCGTCTACACGGGTGTTGAGGGCGGCAAGGAGTCGCGCGGCTACTACGCCTGGCAGGATAAAGATGGCACGATCCGCCAGAAGTTCATGGTCTGCACCCCGGTGCCCGGCACGCGTTACATCGTGGCCAGCACGACCTACCTCGACGAGTTCACGCTGCCCATCAAAGCTTTGGAGCAGGACGCACAGCAAGTTACCGAGCAGACCAGCACCTTCACCTTCGGCATACTCGCCGCCACATTGGTACTGGTGGGCCTTATCGTAAGCCTCTATGGCTACCGTCTTACCCGACAGATTCGCTCACTGACCGATCACGCGGAACGCATCAGTGTCGGCGATCTTGAATCGGAGGTCTCCATCGCGTCGCGTGACGAGATCGGCGAACTCGCCGAGGCAATCACGCTCATGCAGACCAGCATCAAACTCTCCATCAGCCGCCTGCGTCGAGCGGCCTGAACCCGAGAGATAAAAAGATGGCCGCCGGGTGGTGCCACCTGGCGGCCATTCAGGACCGGAACGTCCAGCGTGCAGAGCGGCGGGAGCATGTCTCCCCACTTACCGTCTCAGCGCAACGGAGCACCTAACCTCCTCGGCCCGCGCTGATTAGCTAGAACCTATCTCATACATGGTCGCCCCTATTTGCCAAGCCCCCAAGGTAGTGATGGTGAGGAGGTAGAGATTGCAGCCATACATCCGGACTTTGTCTGAGGTAGATACCCCTGTCCCTGATGGAATCCGCTGA